>JBGKDR010000248.1:0-1097 GCA_042954225.1 Parasynechococcus sp. | reverse complement strand
TCAGCAGGAAAGCCGCAACCTGCTCGAGCAAACCGCCGCACAGTTCGCCCAGCAGGGCATGGATGTGAAATCCCTGTTCACCCCCGACCTGGTGCGCAACCTGATGCAGAACTCCCGCCCTGAGGCCGAGGAGCGTCTGCGCCGCAGCTTCGCCCTCACCGCCCTGGCCGACGCCGAGGACATCAAGGTGGAGGACAAGGACGTTGACGCCAAGCTCAAGGAGGTCAAGAAGGAGCTCTCGGCTGACGCCAAGATCGATCCAGACCGCCTGCGCCAGGCCGTGATGGACGACCTGATGCAGGATCAGCTGATGGGCTGGCTGGAAGCCAACAGCACCCTCACGGAAAAGGCGCCAGAGGACACAGCCAAGAAACCCGCCGCCAAGAAGAAGCCTGCCGCCAAGAAGGCTTCAACCAAGGCAAAGTCCGAGGCGGACAACGAGGCTTGATCGGCGCCCATAGATTGAGTCCACGTTTGAAGACCCCGAGCGCGTGATCGACGCCCGCAGTCACCACCCGATTCAGAACCGCTGGCGCTCTGAGATGCCGATCTCAGCGCCCGGTCCTCTGCCGACGGTGGTGGAACAGTCCGGTCGTGGCGACCGCGCCTTCGACATCTATTCGCGCCTGTTGCGCGAGCGGATCATCTTCCTGGGCACCGGTGTTGATGACGCTGTCGCCGATGCACTGGTGGCGCAGATGCTCTTCCTGGAAGCGGAAGATCCCGAAAAGGACATTCAGATCTACATCAACTCCCCGGGCGGTTCGGTGACGGCCGGCCTGGCGATCTACGACACGATGCAGCAGGTGGCACCGGACGTGGTGACCATCTGCTACGGCCTGGCCGCCAGCATGGGCGCCTTCCTGCTCTCTGGAGGCACCAAAGGCAAGCGTCTCGCCTTGCCCAACGCCCGGATCATGATTCACCAACCCCTCGGTGGCGCCCAGGGGCAGGCGGTGGACATCGAAATCCAGGCCAAGGAGATCCTGTATCTCAAGGAAACATTGAACGGGCTGATGGCGGACCACACCGGCCAGCCCCTCGACAAGATCTCAGAAGACACCGACCGCGACTACTTCCTTTCTCCGGCAGAAGCG
>JBGKDR010000247.1:0-1827 GCA_042954225.1 Parasynechococcus sp. | reverse complement strand
CAGGTTCATCTGAGCCTGCCCTTGCGTTCTGGTGTCGCTATCGCACTCATTGCTCTCGGCGTGATGGTGACCGTGGTGACGTCGCCCAGCCGGCTGCGCCGGTTGCCTCAGGTGGTCACCGTCGTTGCTGTGGTGATCGTTTTAGTGGAAGGGCTGGTCACGCCAACGATCCGTTGGCTGATGGTCAATCCTCAGGAACTCAGACTCGAAGAGCCATACATCGCCGAGGCCATCAAGGGCACACGGCGGGCCTTTCAACTCGATCACATTGAGCGACAGACGTTTGTCCCGGCACCCAAGCTGACCCCTGACGATCTTCAGGAAGGTGCCAACACGATTGCGAACGTTCGTCTCTGGGACAGTGCTCCCTTACTGGAGACCAATCGTCAACTCCAGCAGCTAAGGGTTTACTACCACTTCAATCACGCCGTGGTTGATCGCTACCCACTGCGTCCTGATCAGTCGACAGCTCAGCAAGTCATTCTGTCGGCTCGGGAACTGGATCAATCCCGGCTCCCACCCCGCTCCAGAACATGGCAGAACCGTCATTTCGTGTTCACCCATGGCTATGGATTCACCCTGAGTCCTGTGAATGACAAAGCGGCTGACGGTCTACCGACCTATTTCATTAAAAACCTTGGCTCTGATATACGGATCCAAGGAAATGTTCCCCTCTCGGTGGATCAGGAGGATGTGCGTGACGCCGTACCAGTGGAACGTGCATCCCTGTATTTCGGGATGCTGAAGACGCCCTATGCCATCACTGGAGCAGGGGTGGATGAATTTGACTATCCCGATGGTGATGAAAATGTCTTCAGTCGCTATGCGGGTCAGGCAGGGATCCGCCTGACGACGCCATGGCATCGGCTGGCTGCAGCGATTGATCTGCATGAACCACGTCTGCTCACCACCCGCTCAATCACTTCGGAATCCCGCCTGCTGAAACGGCGCGAACTGAACGACCGCATTCATGCGTTGGCACCGTTTGTCCAGATCCGTGGTGAGCCTTATCTCGTTTCAGTGCCCCTGCCATCAGGAACAGCCGGATACGAACCAGACCAAAATCAGTATTGGATCGTTGAGGGATATACCCACTCAGCGAACTACCCCTACAGCGCAGAAACAGGTGGCGACGAGAACGATCGCTATCTCCGTAACGCCATCAAGATTGTTGTCGATGCCTATAACGGCTCGATGCACTTCTATGTCAATGAACCTGAGGATCCCTTGATTCAGGGTTGGATGCAACTCTTCCCGGCCTTGTTTGAATCAAAGGATGCTATGCCGGCGGTCTTGCAAGGACACCTCCGAGTCCCGGAAGAACTCTTCAATGTTCAGGTCCATCAGCTGCAGAGATATCACGTCACAGATCCAAGGAGTTTTTACAGCGGAGATGATATCTGGGAGGTTCCGATGGAAATGTATGGACGTGAGCAGGTCCCCGTTGTCCCTTATCACGTGACAGCCCAGGTCGAAGACAACGAGTCCTCTGAGTTTCTGCTACTGCAACCGTTAACTCCCCAGGCACGCCCCAATCTCAACGCCTGGCTCGCCGCCCGTAACGACGGCGATCACTATGGAGAATTGCTGCAGATGGAATTTCCACGGGACAGACCCATTCTTGGTCCAGAGCAAGTTCAGGCACTGATCAATCAAGACCCAGAGATCAGCCAGCAGTTCGGTCTCTGGGATCGCGGAGGATCTGAAGTGGTTCAAGGAAATCTTCTCGTCTTACCCATTGGCAAAAGTCTTCTTTATGTGGAACCGGTCTATTTGCGCGCCAGCAAAAGCGGGTTGCCATCTCTGCAACTGATGGACTTGAACATT
>JBGKDR010000246.1:0-1940 GCA_042954225.1 Parasynechococcus sp. | reverse complement strand
ATATTATTTTGGAAATCCAATGAAATACCTAGTTCTCTAAGTAAATCACGTCCAAAAATTAAGTCATAATTGGAATTATTTTCAGTCACGAATAATTTTGCTGAAATGTGAGCCGTAGGATTAAGCTCTGGTAAGGCGATATTTAACGTACTTTCGTACGACGTCGTAAACGCGCCTGCCATAGTTTTCCAGACATTTTTAGCAACTTTATGACTTTCGTAATTATTTTTACGTACGTAGGACTTATGTACGATGGACGCGCTGGCGCCGCTATCCAGAAGAATTTTTACGTACGTAGGTTTCTGCATAGAATACGTAATTTCTTCTTTCTTTCGCTTTTTATTTTTACTCACTTTTTGTGTACGTGGAGTACTAGTGGTAATTTTTGCCGATTTTTCAGGCAATATCAGGCCAAAGGTAATGGGAACTAAGTCCTCATTTTTAGGCTTTTTATTTTTCTTATTTTTCTGGTGGCTTGCCAGACGAGAGCGTAGAGACTCATAGTTAAAATTAGCATTTAAACAAGAATCAAAATCAGGAAAAGTTTCTGAGTAATTTTTAACTTTCTTTCTACTAAGTTTATCACTACTAATAATCCTATAGGTCTCATCTGAGCCTATTTTTCAGCTGCTATCGCTGTTACTGCTGGATACGCTGCTTTCTGAGGAAGACTTTTCTGAATCAGATAAATTCATGCTCTCAAAGTTACGTAGCTCGTGCGTACGCTTTGCTTCCTTGCCTGCTTTAAGCGCTTTCTTGAGCTTTTTCTCAAAAAAGGCATTTAGCTCGTGCTTGTTGTAAGACTTACCAGCTTTCTTAGTGTAGCCCTTCTGTTTCTTTTTCTTGGACTTCCTAATTAGCTCCTTAAGATCGTTGCAATCTTTAGTGACGTGTCCGCACCATCCGTGCAACATGCAGTGCCTCTTCTTAGAGGGAGCTTCAGTTTCGCTTTCTGCAGAACTGGAATCGCTGGCATCAGAAATCTTGACTTTCTTCTTCCTGCTGCTTTTCTTCTTCTTCTTTTCTGAGGCAGCTTCCGCGGGAGTCTCAAGACCTTCGCAACGGATTTGGAAGAACTCGATGATGTCGTCAAGGGAGTAGGAAATGTAATTGTAGCCCTGCTTGGTCATTTCCTTTTTCCAGGAATTAGGCATTGCGTGGTAGAGAATTTCTTTCACGTCGTCCAACGGAAGTTTATCCACTGCTTGTCCTGCCGTATCCGGGGGAAAGTACGTGAGGTACTCGTTAAGTTGTACCAGACGGGTTGCAAACGCTTTAACCGTCATTCCAGGGGGCTTCCTTAAGTACCTGGTCAGGTAACGTTTCTGGTCCCTATAAGCGTAGGTAGGGAAAACGTGAGCGGTCATCTTGTTCATGACTATCTCAAAGTGCTCCACTGTTTTGTTGCCTTCTGCATTGGCTTTTACGGTGAATTCAGCCTTTGCATCTCCTTTAAGTACCCGATCCATAAAGGCGTACATAGGAGGGCCCGTGGTCACGTTCTGTCCGATAATGGCCTTCTTACAAAGGTCAATGAACATGAGCCAGTCCTCTGGCGTACCGGAACCGTACCTAGGAATTTTTACAACGTACTGTCCAGACTTGGCATCGCCAGGGTCATTGTGACACTTGTGTTCAATGTACTCGCTAGGAGGGATTTTCTCTTTGGCCTCTGGGCGCTCAAGAGAGATGATTGGTCGTACGAGGGGTGCGACAACCTTGGTACCTTTTTTCTTAGGAATGCTGTATGACTCCATGGTAAGTTGGTGAGACTTGTAACTGTTGTATCTATCTCGCAATCTGCGGAGAAGTAATATTACTATGCCCTATGCTGAAGATAGGCCGGCGTAAGGCTAACACAAGACGTCTGTCGTTGTGTTGGGGGTGGTTGGTTTTGGTTTTGTACAATCTGAAATTGTGAGCTAATGCAGAATTTAATT
>JBGKDR010000245.1:0-1788 GCA_042954225.1 Parasynechococcus sp. | reverse complement strand
TTCTTCGTCTCGACGCGAAGGGCGTTGTAGATCTTGGGCAGTTTCCCTGCGGGAAATTCCACGTCCACAACCGGGCCGATCACCTGGCGGATCACGCCCTTGGTGCCAGCGGATGCAGGAGCAGAAGCGACCATAAGAAGGGGAGAGTCGGGATCAGGCGCAGCGCGCTCGGGCCCATTCAGAGCGGCGCAACCATACCACTGTCTCCGTGCAGGGCCTCCGGTTCGGTCACCCGCACAGCGGATCTGTGGTCCGCCGGTCACTCGGTTGCATAGGTTGGCACTCGTCGGCCTCGAGTGCCAACTCGTGTCGGCTCGTGCGCTTTCAGCGCCTTGTCCCTGCTTTGCATTCATTCATGGCAGCTGTTTCTCTCAGCGTCTCCACCGTCAAGCCCCTCGGGGATCGGATCTTTGTGAAAGTCTCCGAGTCCGAGGAGAAGACTGCCGGTGGCATCCTTCTTCCCGACACCGCCAAGGAGAAGCCTCAGGTCGGTGAGGTGGTTCAGGTGGGCCCCGGTAAGCGCAACGACGACGGCAGTCGTCAGGCCCCTGAAGTCGGCGTTGGCGACAAGGTCCTCTACAGCAAGTACGCCGGCACTGACATCAAGCTGGGCGGCGACGAGTACGTGCTCCTGTCCGAGAAGGACATCCTGGCCGTCGTCAACTGACGGGCGACGCCCCTGAGCTGATCAAGCTCACCGTGTTCTGACCATCTTCAACCGTTACTGGAAGTTCGCCGCCCATGGCTAAGCGCATCATTTACAACGAGAACGCCCGCCGCGCTCTCGAAAAAGGAATCGACATCCTGGCTGAGTCCGTTGCCGTCACCCTCGGCCCCAAGGGACGCAACGTCGTTCTCGAGAAGAAGTTCGGATCTCCTCAGATCATCAATGACGGCGTCACCATCGCCAAGGAAATCGAACTCGAGGACCACATCGAGAACACCGGTGTCGCCCTGATCCGTCAGGCCGCCTCCAAGACCAACGACGCGGCTGGCGACGGCACCACCACCGCCACCGTCCTGGCCCACGCCATGGTCAAGGCTGGTCTGCGCAACGTCGCTGCCGGCGCCAACGCCATCACTCTCAAGAAGGGCATCGACAAGGCCTCTGATTTCCTGGTCGGCAAGATCAAGGACATGGCCAAGCCCATTGCTGACAGCAATGCCATTGCTCAGGTGGGCACCATCTCCGCCGGCAACGACGAGGAAGTCGGCAAGATGATCGCCGATGCCATGGACAAGGTCGGCAAGGAAGGCGTGATTTCCCTCGAAGAGGGCAAGTCCATGGAGACCGAGCTCGAGGTCACCGAGGGCATGCGCTTCGACAAGGGCTACATCTCCCCTTATTTCGCCACTGACACCGAGCGCATGGAGGCCGTCCTCGACGAGCCTTACATCCTGCTCACCGACAAGAAGATCGGTCTGGTTCAGGACCTGGTGCCCGTGCTGGAGCAGATCGCTCGCACCGGCAAGCCTCTGCTGATCATTGCCGAGGACATCGAGAAGGAAGCCCTCGCCACCCTGGTGGTCAACCGTCTTCGTGGCGTGCTGAATGTGGCCGCCGTCAAGGCCCCTGGCTTCGGCGATCGCCGTAAGGCCATGCTCGAGGACATGGCTGTTTTGACTAACGGTCAGCTGATCACTGAAGACGCTGGTCTCAAGCTGGAGAACGCCAAGCTGGAGATGCTGGGCACCGCCCGTCGCGTCACCATCAACAAGGACACCACCACCATCGTTGCCGAAGGCAATGAGGCGGCTGTCGGCGCCCGCTGCGAACAGATCAAGAAG
>JBGKDR010000244.1:0-2566 GCA_042954225.1 Parasynechococcus sp. | reverse complement strand
CCGGCGCGATGAGCCCGTCGTCATTTTCAGTGCGTTTGTGGACCCGTTGCAGCTGCTTCACGCCCAGATCGGCGGAGCCTTGCTCACCGGGCGGCAGAAACCAGCGGATCGTCAGGCGTCCGTTGATCGTTTTCAGGACGGGTCAACCGACGTGTTGTTGGCGACCTTCGGAGCCGGGGGTATTGGCTTCACCCTCCATCGTGCCAAGCACGTGGTTCTGCTCGAGCGTCCCTGGACACCAGGTGATGTTGAGCAGGCGGAGGACCGGTGCCACCGACTGGGAATGCAGGGCGGTCTCACCTCGCATTGGCTCACCCTGGGCCCGGCTGATCAGCTGGTGGATGGCCTTGTCGCCAGTAAAGCCGAGTTGATTGAGATCCTTCTCGGTCCGAGGACGCTGTCGTTGACACGTCAGCCGTTGCCGGCGTTGCTGCGACGGGCTTTGCAGGCTGCCTGACGAACGTCCAGCTCGTGTTTCAGCAACGGATCAACCGTGGCTCCGGCCTTGATCAAGTCCATGGCCTGGGCGACATCACGGCACGCCTCAGCATGGTCCCCGCTCAGATGGCGAATCAGTGATCGTTCACTGAAGGCTTCAGGTCGTTGGGGCTGAGCCTCCACGAATTGATCGCAACGGCGCAAGCTTGCGTCGAGCTGGTTTTGGCGAAGGTCATTCAGGCAGGTTGTGCCCTGTTCCGCGACGATTGCATCGATTGCCTCTCCGGGATCAGCCGAACGGGTCTGACAACTGCACAGGAGCAGCATCAGGGAAAGGAGCAGACCGCTGCGCCAGCCGAAATCAGTAGGTGTAGCGCTCGGTGTCGGAGGTTGGCGTCGATGTCGAGGTTGAACTCGGAAGGCTTGAGGACGTTTTGTTGCCTCCGAACAGATCACCAAGGTATTGACCGCAATCGGGATAAGTGCCGGGATCCTGGACCACAGCCTCTGTGATCATCACAGAAGCGTGCTCAGGGGAGGTTTTGAACATGCCGCGTCCCTGCCGTTTGATCAACGCGTAGGCCGCATTCCAACTCACCGTGTGGTCATTGCCGCTGGAACGCATGAAGCAGTACACCTGAGCGCCTTTCTGCTCGGTGTCACTGCTTGCGGCCTGGCCGGGAACGGCCAGGCTGACGATTGCACCGACGAGGCCAAGGGTGCAGAGGGTCAGACGCTGGCCGGAGCGACGCATGGGGCCTATTGGGAACTGAGTTCAAGGTATCGGTCGAGGACCGGGTGTCCAGAGGCGTTTCAACTGGAACTCTGTTGCAGCGGCAAGACAAGTCGGACGATCACCGGAAGGACCAGAAGCACCGTGATCAGGCGCACCGCATGCAGGGCGGCAACGGCAGCACCGACTCCGAATTCCGCGCCAACCAGGCTCATGCCGCTGATCCCCCCGGGCGCAGCACCGAGCAGAGCAATCCTGGGATCAATGCCCAGCAGTCGGCTGGTCCAGAGACCGATCACGATTCCGGTGAGCACCAGGGTGAGGGTGATGAGGATGGCAGGGCGCCAGAGGGTTTGCAGCTGTTCGAAAGAGGTTCGGGTCAGACCTGTGCCGATCACAGTGCCGATGCCGATCTCCAGAACGGTGCGTGTGCCGGTGGGCCAGCTCGCGGTGTCCAGTTGACCGCTCATACTCACGAGTCCCGCGCCAAGCAGAGCACCTGCTAAGGGCGCAGCCGGAATCCCGGTCAGAAGCGCCAGCAGCCCGATTGTCGTTCCGGCCAGGAGGTAGATCAGCAGGGTTGCCAGGGGCGGCATGGCAGATCAGAGAGTCCTGTCAGTCTGAACTTGAGCCGAGGCGATTCATGTGTTGTCATCGGCCCAGTGCCCGCTTTGGATGATGTCTTCCGTCTCGTTTCGGATCACGCGTACAGCAGAGGACCTGGCTGAGACGATTGCTGTTCTGTCTCAGAAACTCGTGAAGCTGGAGCAGCGTCAGGAGCTGCTGGAACGTCAGTTGGAGCAGCAGAAGACCGCCCAGTCAGTGGCCGACGAGGAGCTTGCGGCGCTTGAGGGTATTGAGCAGCAGCTGCGCGACACGCGGGCACTCCTGGATTCCAATGTCAGCGAGTTCACGCCGGATGTGGAGGAGATGGCCGCATAGAGGCGACAGCGGTGTCAAAATAAAAAGAAAGGCAACTATGGCTCACACCATCACTGCCTCGGGTGCTTGTTCCTTGACACCGCCCCGACCGGCTGGGCTCACCGCCCGACCTCCTCTCTCCAGCTTTATTGAGGGGGGTCATCACCTTGAAAAACTCGAATTCGCTCTGGCTGTTGCCGAAGCGAAGGGAGATCAAGGCCGGGTTGAAGCGCTGAAGCTGCAGATTGCTGACCTTGGTGGAAATGCTGAAGAGCCAGGCACATAGACCCAGAGTTGCCTTCGTCCCAGTTGAATTCGTTGATTGAGTGCTGATGTCACTCAATCCAGAAGATGTCGATAATTCTTCTCTCGTGGGCATGAATCCGCTTCATTGATATCGTTAAGCTCGAACAATGAATGATGGCTGGCGAGATTGGCTCTCACACTCGATAGACCAACTGCTCATGCAGAGCA
>JBGKDR010000243.1:0-1100 GCA_042954225.1 Parasynechococcus sp. | reverse complement strand
CACCGCTTTGGTGATCTCAGGGTTGTGATCCCCATGCAAGTGGTCGAAGAAATCGATCGCTTCAAGAAAGATCACTCTGAAAAAGGCCGAAATGCCCGGCGGATCGCCAGGCTTTTGGATTCCTATCGAGCCCGCGGGAGTCTCGCTGATGGCGTTCCGATTGAGGGAACGAATCACGGCACCTTGCAGGTGATTTTCTGTCAGGCTCAAGCACTCAACGCATTACCAGCCGAGCTGCAAGGAGGCGGCGGTGATAACAACATTCTCGCGGTGGCCCTGGAGCAGATGCGTTGCAGTGGGCTGACGCAGGCGCCAGAGGTGGTGCTGATCAGCAAAGACATCAACCTGCGAATCAAGGCCGATGCAGTGGGGCTGCAGGCCGAGGACTACGTCAACGACACCGTTTCACTCGACGATCTCTACACAGGCTTCCGGGACATCAGCACCGATGCGGACACGATTCAGACTCTGCATGACGAGGATCAACTTCCTTTAGGAGCTGTCGCCGATCTCGAGGAGCAGCATCTCCAGGCCAATGAAGGTGTGGTGCTGGTGGATCAGGACAACGACAGCCACACTCTGCTGGCCCGGCATCAAGGCAACAGCACCATCCTCAAGCCGTTGCACTGGCTGAACCGAGCCCATTTGGGTCGGATCAAGGCGAGAAACCGTGAGCAAAGTTTTGCGCTGGATTTGCTACTTGATCCATCCGTCGCCCTAGTCACCCTGGTGGGCAAAGCCGGCACAGGTAAAACACTCCTGGCCATCGCTGCCGGTTTGCACCAGGTGGCCGATACCCATCATTACGCCCGCCTGTTGGTGACGCGTCCGCCGATCTCCCTTGGTAAAGACATTGGCTACCTGCCCGGCACGCTTGAGGAGAAACTTGGGCCCTGGATGAAGCCGATCATCGACAACATCGACTTCATCACCGGTTCCTCCCCTGGTGAGGGTGCTGAGCAGACGAAGAAACAGCGCCACCGCGAACCACGCAATGCCTGGGCCGACCTCCAGGGCATGGGCCTGTTGGAGGTTGAAGCGATCAACACCATCCGCGGTCGATCGATTCCCAATCAGTTCCTGGTGGTCGATGAGGCGCA
>JBGKDR010000242.1:0-1215 GCA_042954225.1 Parasynechococcus sp. | reverse complement strand
CCTCACTTCTCCAATGAAACATGGACCTGGTCGAAGGGAGCCCTGCAAACGGTTGATCGCCCCTACGGACCCGTCCTCAATTTTCTGCACCACGGAATCGGCTCTACCCATGTGTGCCATCACATCAATTCGTCGATCCCGCACTACAACGCCTGGCGTGGAACACAACTTTTGAGACAACGGTTTCCTGAGCTGGTGCGTTTTGACCCAACACCAATCCACAAAGCGCTGTGGAATGTCGCAACAAAGTGCGGAGGTGCCGTCTAACAAAACCCATCAGACAAAGCCTTTTATTAATGAAGACACAACAAATCTTCTCAATTTCATCGATTCGCAAAAACCTTTTACAAACTGCCTGTCAGGCCCCATCTGAACTCGGAAGATCAGACGTCACTTCACCAACATCATCCAGCAACTTTGCCTTTGTAGCGAAAAACTCCTTCTTCAAGTCACATTCAATGCATCTCCAAAGTCAACATTTTCGGCCGAACATCGCCCTCGATTGCCTCAAGCAACGAGATGCTCCAGCCAGCGCACAGCCAACTGATCCCCCCAACACCCGCCGCGGCCATGGAAACCGTTGTGGCCTCCGTGTTGGCTGAAGGTTTGGCGGATGGGACTCGCATCAGACAGGCCTGCCGAGAGCCTTTGGGCGGATGCCGCCGGAACCCAGGGATCATCCAAGGCCTGGAGCAAGAGGGTCGGGGGCAGGCGATCTGACTCCCTCATCAGCTGCTGAAGGGGCGACGCCTCGCGGTAGTAGGCCTCCACATCGGCAAACCCCCAGCGGGGTGCAGTCACGGCGCTGTCAAACGCACGAATCGTGCGCGGTGCGAGGGAGCCACTCAGTTGGGTCCGTTCCTTGTCGCTCACACCAAAGGGATCGGCGAGGGTTTGCCGGACAAGCCGCTGCAGCAGCCAACGTTGATAAATCCGGTTGCGCGGGCGTTCAATCGATGCACTGCACGCGGCTAGGTCCAATGGACTGCTGGCACAAAACAAACCATCAAGGGCACCCGGTTGCGCCAGACAGGCATTGAGCAACATCGTGCCGCCCAGGGAGATACCGGCCCCGAGCAACGGCCTGCCGTCTGCCAATGCCCGAGCCCGATCGATCACCGGAAGAAGATCACTGTTGCAACGGGCTGCATAGGTTCCCCCTGCCAGATGGCGACCGGGATCGGCTCCACGCAGGTTCAGGCGCAACACCGCAAA
>JBGKDR010000241.1:0-1837 GCA_042954225.1 Parasynechococcus sp. | reverse complement strand
GACTACAACGTGAAACTCGGCGAGCAGGTCTACCCGGCCTCCGATCTGTCCGAACAGATTTCCACCGCCGGCAAGGAAGCCTCAGGCACCGGCAACATGAAATTCGCGATGAATGGTGCTCTCACCATTGGCACCCTGGATGGTGCCAACGTGGAGATCCGCGAGTTGGTAGGGGCGGAGAACTTCTTCCTCTTCGGGAAGACCGTCGATGAAATTCAAGCGCTGAAAAAAGAGGGGTATCGCCCTAAGGATGTGATTCAGACTCTGCCGGAATTGCAGGAAGCCCTGCGGCTGATCGAGCTTGGCCACTTCAGCAACGGTGATGGCGAGCTCTTCCGTCCTCTGCTGGACAACCTCACCGGCAATGATCCGTTCTTCGTGATGGCGGACTACGCCGATTACGTCAGAGCGCAGGAAACCGTCAACCGCGCCTGGACCGACCGCATGCACTGGAACCGCATGTCCGTGCTCAACACCGCACGCACCGGTTTCTTCTCCTCCGACCGTTCGATCGCGGAGTACTGCAACAACATCTGGAAGGTCGACCCCCTCAACGTGGAGATCAACTGCGACGTTCGCTGATGACGGGGCTTGTCCTCGTCATCAACCTCGGCAGCTCCAGCCTTAAGGCTGCCCTGGTGGACGCGGACGGGACACGGATCTGGGAGACCAACCACCGTCGCAGTGACGGTGAATCCCTCGATGACGTCCTTGCCCAAAAGCTTGGATCTGCCCTCGATAGCCGACGCGATGCCATCACCCTGGTGGGCCATCGTGTGGTCCACGGGGGGCATCGATTCACGGCCCCGACGCTGATCACAGCAGCACTGGAGCAGGAGCTCAGACAGCTCAACCACCTGGCCCCACTCCACAATCCCCCAGCCCTGGCGGGCCTGGCCTGGGTGAGACGCTGGGCTGCTGAACTTCCCCAGTGGGCCTGCTTCGACACCGCGTTTCACAGCACCCTGCCGGAGGCCGCGCACACCTATGCCCTGCCGGAACGTCTACGCCAGCAGGGCATGCGCCGCTACGGCTTCCACGGGATCAACCACCAACACGTCGCTGAACAGGTGGCTGAGCACTGGACCCGGGACAACAAGGACAGCTCAAACCTGCGCTTGATCAGCGCCCATCTCGGTGCCGGAGCTTCCCTTGCAGCAGTGAAAGGCGGGCGTTGCATCGACACCACCATGGGCTTCACGCCGCTCGAGGGATTGGTGATGGCCACCCGATCGGGCAGCGTTGATCCGGGTCTGATCCTGGACCTGATGCATCGCGGCACCAACGCAGACGAGATCGAGCATCTGTTGCAACACCAGTCAGGCCTCAAAGGTCTGTCGGGGCTGAGCGGGGACATGCGCGAGATCCGTGCGGCCGCCGTGAACGGCCATGCCGGGGCTGCACTGGCCCTGAAGGTGTTCCGCCACCGTCTGCTGCAGGAACTCGGTGCCATGGCAGCGAGCTTGAACGGTGTCGATGTTCTGGCCTTCACCGGTGGAATCGGTGAGCACGATCAAGATCTGCGGGACGAGATCCGTGAAGCGATCACCTGGTGGGGGGACGTGCAAATTGACGTGATCGCTGCGGATGAGGAAGGCATGATCGCCAGGCTCAGTCGGCGTCAGGCGTCAGCAGAGATCAGTTGCGATCAGGGAGATCCGGTGTCTGATGCAGAAGCCGGTTAAGCCGGAGCCGATCAATGTTCAGGGGATCCGGTGCCAGCTCCCCGGCAAGCTCACGGAATTTCTGTTCAATGTCCTCAGGGACACGGACATCAAACACACGCTCCATCAAGGCTTCGATGGAGAACAGATGGGCATTGATGTTCTCGAGATCC
>JBGKDR010000240.1:0-1931 GCA_042954225.1 Parasynechococcus sp. | reverse complement strand
TCCGCAATGCCATTGATGAAGCGGATGATCAGCTTGGCCATGTAGTACCCCGGAGCTGCCTTGCCGCCGAAGATCACGGTGCGGGGGGCAATCCCTTCCCCTTGCCCATTCTTGATCCGCAGGTACTGGGTGATGATCTGCAGGGCGTTCAGATGCTGGCGCTTGTATTCGTGGATCCGTTTCACCTGCACGTCAAACATGCTGGAGGGGTCCACCAGAACGCCGGTGTTGCGGTGGATGTAGCTGGCAAGTTTGCGTTTGACGGAGAGTTTGGTGCTGCCCCACTGCTCCAGGAAGCTTGAGTCGTTCTGACGTTCTTCCAGCTTGCGAAGGTTCTCCATGTTGGAGATCCAGTCGGCGCCAACGTGCTCATCCAGCAGGGACGAGAGTTCCGGATTGGCCAGCGCGACCCAGCGCCGCGGGGTGACGCCGTTGGTGACGTTGGTGAATTTTTCAGGCCAGAGCTCTGCGAATTCCGGCAGAAGATCCGTTTTCACCAGCTCGGAGTGAAGTGCTGCCACCCCGTTCACGTGGTGGGCACCAATCGTGGCCAGGTGTGCCATCCGGACCGCTTTGCTGCCGTCCTCATCGATGATCGACAGCTTGCGCTGAATGGCGTCGTTACCGGGATAACGCAGACGCACCTGCTGGAGGAAGCGTCGGTTGATTTCGTAGATCAACTCCAGGTGACGTGGCAGCAGGCTGCTGAACAGATCGAGGTCCCATTTCTCCAGGGCCTCCGGCAGCAGGGTGTGGTTGGTGTAGGCAACGGACCGGGAGGTGATGTCCCAGGCCTTCTCCCATTCCATGTGCCGATCGTCGATCAGTAGACGCATCAGCTCGGCCACCGCGATCGCGGGGTGGGTGTCGTTGAGCTGAACCGTCCAGTAGTTGGGGAAGTCCTCAATCGCCAGCCCACGGTTGTCGAGGCTGCGCAGCATGTCCTGGAGTGAGCAGCTCACGAAGAAGTGCTGTTGCTTCAGGCGCAGGCGTCGTCCTTCATCGGTGCCATCGTTCGGGTACAGCACCTTGGAGAGGGTTTCACTGCCGACCTTTTCTTCAACGGCGCCGTAGTAATCGCCGATGTTGAACGCATAGAAGTCGAAGCTTTCGGTGGCATCGGCCCGCCAGAGCCGCAGCCGGTCGCAGATGTTGACCCGGTAACCCAGCACCGGCACGTCGTGGGGAATGCCGATGGCGTGCTCGGCGGGGATCCAGCGTGAGCGGTAGTTGCCTCGGTCGTCGATATAGCTCTCGGTGCGTCCGCCGAAGCCGACGAAGCAGGCTTCATCGGGTTGTGGCAGTTCCCAGGGCCAGCCGCCCTTGAGCCACTTGTCGGTGATCTCCACCTGCCAGCCGTCGCGGATCAGCTGGTCGAAGATGCCGAACTCATAGCGAATGCCATAGCCGGTCGCCGGGATTTTCAGGCTGGCCAGGGATTCCATGTAGCAGGCCGCCAATCGGCCAAGGCCGCCGTTGCCGAGGCCTGGCTCCTCCTCGACCTCGAGGATCTGTTGCAGGGACTCGATGCCGAATTTGCTCAGGGCCTCTTCGGCTTCCTTCTGAATGCCGAGGTTCAGCAGGTTGTTGTTCAGCTGAGGACCGATCAGGAATTCGGCGGAGAGATAAGCGACGTTCTTCTGCGGGTGGGCCCGCATGGCTTCCATCGTCGCCAGGTACCGCATCATCAGTCGATCACGCACCGCATAGCTCAACGCCATGTAGAGGTCGTGGCGGCTCGCGGTGGGCGCCAGCTTGCCGAGGGTGAAGAACAGGTGCTCGGTCATTCCGTCGAGCACACCCTGCGCATCCAGCCCGGACCGCTCCGGGTCGGCGTAGCACCCGGGAGTCGGGAGGTGCAGATCGAAGGGTTGCGAGGAAGACGAAGCCATGTCGACAGAAAGCGGGGGGGATGAACAACTCCCCCCCAA
>JBGKDR010000239.1:0-3283 GCA_042954225.1 Parasynechococcus sp. | reverse complement strand
GGTCTTCAAGACCCTGCCCGTTGGACCGGGCGTGACCTTGATGAGCACTGCACCGCTGATGGCCGTCGCCATCGCGCGATGGCGCGGTCAGCCTCTTCAGCCGATGGATTGGACGGCTGCAGTGCTTGGGGTCTCCGGCGTGGCACTCACCAGTCTTTGAAGCTGCTGGGCAAGGGATGCCGAGAGTTCGTCGGAGAAGCCCAACACCACAAGATCGACCCCGCCACAGCCTCCATCGGGACGCCAGGCCTGAGCCGGAGCTGCCTCAAACCAACTGTCCAGCCTTGGCCCCACCATCTGAATCTGCAGGGGAAGCGCCTTGTCCCTCAACCAGACGCGGCCCTTGAGCCGAACCACCTGATGGGAGCCGACCAGGGAACG
This sequence comes from Parasynechococcus sp., assembly GCA_042954225.1. Lineage (GTDB taxonomy): Bacteria > Cyanobacteriota > Cyanobacteriia > PCC-6307 > Cyanobiaceae > Parasynechococcus. The sequence goes on along the minus strand of JBGKDR010000239.1, from coordinate 2,902 downwards.
AAGCTGCTCTTCAAGGGCACGTCGGGCAATCGCGCCCTCAAAGCGGATGAGATGGCCCTTGATCTCCACATGGCTGTGGTCGTGGTGATCGTGATCGTGATCGTGGTGATGGTCATTGCCGTGGTCGGCCACTGTGTGAGTCAGTCCAAGCACAACAGCGGGATCCACTGCACCGTTCTGCATGGGCAGGGTTGGTGTTCCATCACGGAGGCCATCCTTCAGCCGCGCAGACACCTCGCGAAGCTGGTCATCGCTGACACGATCTGCACGGCTGATCAGCACAAGATCGGCAGCCTGCAGCTGATCCTTGAACAACTCATCAATGGCGGTGAGGTGATCAAGGCTGGGATCCTCGAGGCGCTGCCGTTCCAATGCCTCGGGATCAGCGACGGGGCTGCCCGCTGCCAGAGATTCACCATCAACCACGGTGACTACACCATTCACATGGACCCGTGATCGGATGGCCGGCCATTCGAGGGCCTGAAGCAGTGGTCTCGGCAAAGCAAGACCACTTGTTTCCACGACGATTCCGTCCAGGCTGTCGGCCCGTTCAAGCAGACGTTCCATCGTCGGGAGAAAGTCGTCCTGAACGGTGCAGCAGAGGCAACCGTTGTTGAGTTCCACGAGCCGCCCTTCCAACTCCTCCTCAGGACAGAAGCCACAGCTGCGGATCAGGTCGCCATCGAGGCCCACACTGCCGAATTCGTTGACCATGACAGCGAGTCTCTGGCCGCTGCGCTGAAGCAGCTGTCTCAGCAGCGTGGTCTTGCCAGCGCCGAGAAATCCGGTGATGACCGTGACGGGGAGACGTTTCACCATTCCGGACAACCGATCAGGGACGACATCCGAGACTCTCACGGGTGTCGACACCGCTGCGGGGATTCACACCGGAAGCGGATGCACAGAGGGCACGCTGCTGCGGAAGGTCCATCACGGCATTGGTGAAATCGGCTCCCTCAATCACCGCATCGGTGAAGCGGCTCTGCATCATCATCGCGTTGGTGAAATTGGCCCCACGAAGATCCGCCGCATCGAAGCGGCTGGCAAAGGCCACCACATCCTCAAGATCGGCACCACGCAGATCAGCCCCCTGCAGCTGAGAGGTGTTGATCACAGCGCCTCGAAGATCGGTTCCTGACAGATCCACCTCTCGCAGATCAGCCTTGAGAAATTCCTTCTCCTTCAGATCCAGACCGTGCATGTCAGCGGTGATGTCCTGCACAGCCCGCTGCCCCCGCAGTTCCGGTGCCGTGATGGCAAACGCCGGAGCGCTCCAGACCATCTGAACGCCGATGAGCAGACAGCCTGCTGCGATGGACAAGCAACGGAGAAACACGCCTGTCATCAGTCCTGAAGTCCTCTGAGGGCTAACTTGTCGAATCACGTTATGGCAGCTGCCCGGGGAGCGTCGCGTCATGGCCATGACATTGCGGGTGGTGGTGCCACCCCACCCTTTGATCGCCCATTGGCTCACGGTCCTGAGGCATCAGCACACACCGGCACCTCTGTACGGAACAGCGCTTCAGGAGCTCGGTCGCTGGCTCACCTACGAGGCGATCCGGGACTGGCTTCCCCATCGCCCTCAGGTGGTGACCACAGCCACAGGTGAAGCCGAAGGGAGTGTGATCGAATCCACGGTTCCACTGCTGGCCTGTCCAGTGCTGCCGGCGGGCCTTGAGCTCTGGCAAGGAGCTCGAACCGTTCTGCCCGAGGCAACGCTCTGCCTGGACACGCCGACGCAGATCGAAAGCAATGCCGGGGTGATCCTGTTCGTGGATCAGATCTCCGATGGAGAACGTGAGCTGGCGGTGCTGCAAAAGCTGCAGAAAGCCGGCGTGGATGGCCGTCGACTGCGTCTGATCACCGCACTCACTGCGAGTCCGGGACTCAAGCTGATCGGGGAAGCGATTCCCGATCTGACCCTGCACTGCGCCTGCATTGATCCGGAAGTCACCGACAGCGGACAGGTGAAACCCGGGATTGGTGATCCCTTGCAACGTCTGAACATCAGAACCGGTCCTGCTGATTAGGCTGGATCCATGCGGACTCTGTGATGCGACAGACCACACCATCCTCCTCTGGATCCTTGGCAACACTGGTGACCGGTGCGGTCATCGGGGCCGCTGGTCTCGCGTTCTGGCTTCTCAACGAAGCAGACCGTCGTCGGCGCCTGGGGCAACAGCGTTCAATGCTGTATGCCCCAAGGATGCAGGACGGTTCAGAGGTGCTCAACACCCACGCCAATGGCCACAGCGGCAACGAGCAGCTCGAGGAACGCGTTGAGCGCCTGAATGCGGAAATCGCGCGGGTCCGCAGTCAGTTGGAACAGCTGGGATCGACGGACTGAGCGCTCGGTAGGTTGTCCGGATCGCCACAGGTCCGACCTGCACATGCTCCGTTCCGACGCCGTCACCAAGGGGATTCAGCGGTCTCCGAATCGCGCCATGCTGCGCGCCGTCGGTTTTGGTGACAGTGACTTCGGCAAGCCGATCCTTGGCATTGCCAACGGCTACAGCACCATCACCCCCTGCAATGTGGGGCTGAATGATCTGGCCAAACGGGCTGAGGAAGCAGCCCGGCAGGCCGGAGGCATGCCCCAAATGTTCGGAACCATCACTGTGAGTGATGGCATTTCCATGGGCACCGAAGGGATGAAGTACTCCCTGGTGAGCCGTGAAGTGATTGCTGACGCCATCGAAACGGCCTGCAATGGCCAGAGCATGGATGGGGTGCTGGCGGTCGGCGGCTGCGACAAGAACATGCCCGGCGCCATGCTGGCCATGGCGCGGATGAACATTCCCTCGGTGTTCGTCTACGGCGGCACGATCAAGCCCGGCAAACTCGGTGGCTGTGACCTCACCGTGGTGAGCGCGTTTGAGGCCGTCGGTCAGCTCACCAGCGG
>JBGKDR010000238.1:0-1097 GCA_042954225.1 Parasynechococcus sp. | reverse complement strand
CCTTGAGGTCGGACAGCTGGTGGAAGGGCAGGTGGCATCGGTGAAGCCCTACGGCCTGTTCATCGACCTCGGTGGCGTGAGTGGCCTGCTGCACCAATCGATGATCACCAACGGCAGCATGCGCTCGATCCGTGAGGTGTTTGACCAGGGGGATCGGGTCAAGGCCCTGATCACAGAACTGGACCCGGGTCGCGGTCGCATCGGTCTGAACACAGCACTGCTGGAAGGCCCTCCAGGCGAACTTCTGGTGGATAAGGAGAAGGTGATGGCTGAGGCCGCAGACCGTGCCACCCGGGCTCAGAGCGTTCTCAAGCAACAGGAACAGTCCGCGGGATGACGGGAGCGGACTGGGAGCTTGATTTCTATTCCAGGCCGATCCTGGAATCCGACGGACGCAAACGCTGGGAACTGCTGGTCACCGCGTCGCCCGACGGCGCGGCGGGAGACGATCCATTCCGCTTCGCCAAACGTTGCCCCTCCGGGGACGTCAATTCGCTGTGGCTGTCCGCAGCCCTAAAGGAAGCCATCGAGACGGCGAAGCAAGCCGGCATGGGAGCACCGCTCCGCCTGCGCTGCTGGCGCAGCTCCATGCGCACCATGGTTCAGAGGGCCGCCAGTGAGCTCGACCTGGAGGTGATCCCCAGTCGTCGTACCTATGCGCTGCTCGACTGGCTTCAGGAGCGCGAACGCGAGGTCTACCCCCAGGAAGACGGCTTCATGGCCGGTCCCCTGGCGCCACCGCCCGCACCGATCCCTACCCCACCGGTCCCCCTGCCGGAAGCCGTGCAGGGTGATGCTTGGAGTTGGGCGAGTCTTCCCGCGGGGCTGCTGCGGGACGCCGGTGCATGGCCGATGGGATTCAGCGGTCTGGTTCCCATTCCCGATGACGTCGCCGACGACGCACCCATCCCTGGCCTGCGCCTGTTCAGCAAGACCAGGGCACTGGCTGTCGCCGGTTGGCTGGGTGGGCTTGAACCCGTGCAAATGACCGTGGAAGGGCGTCAGCTGCTGCTCGAGGCAGGCCAGGACGACCGCTGGTTGGTGAGTGATCTGGATGCGACGTCCGCTGAGGAGATCACCGCGTCACTGCATCGGTC
>JBGKDR010000237.1:0-6744 GCA_042954225.1 Parasynechococcus sp. | reverse complement strand
ATCAGGCAGCCCAAGCCGCGTAAACGCTTGGATCACGGCCCGTTTTTGGTTGTCAGGGCCATTGAGGGCCGCAAGTAACGACGCTTGCCTTTCTGCGTTCAGGGGGGCTCCGATCCGTGCCAGTGCATCAGCGGCGTTCACAACCGTGGGCTCATCGCTGGCCGATAGGGCCGCCATGAGCACAGGCAGGGCTTGCGGGTCCTTGCGGCGGCCAAGGGCTTCGAGTGCCTTGCGGCGGGTGATCCGCTCGAACAGATCGTCTGATGTATTGGCTCCGGCTTCGAGCAGCCGCTCCAGTGATGCTGAGGATGTGCAGGCGCCCAGTCTCGTGGCGGCCAGATATTTCAGCCCCGGATTGCTCAGTTCGGAGGGGTCCATCAGCAATGTTGACATCGCTGACTCTTCACTCATCCCCGAGAAAAGAGTGTCGAAGCGTTCGCTCATTGTTGCTTAGGCCGGTGGATGGTGCTGCTGGTGGTACATAGGGCTTATGATCACAACATCTGGAGACCATAAAACACTTGGCAGTGGCTGAATCCGCAGGCATTGAAATTCAACGATTTCTCGATGCAAATCAGAAAGATTCCTCTCTAAATGCTGTTGCGACGATCGAAGACCTCAATGCCTTGCTCGCGGCCTCTGGCAGTCCATTGACCGGAGCATTAATTCCTCTTGAGCAGGCCACGCGGCCTCCCAAAATCCTTGTGGATTCGGGGGTCACAGAGTCAGGTCTGGCCTGGAGAACGTTGCAGTGCCCAGGCGGGCCATTGGTTCTTCAGATGATTTGTGAAAAGGTTAATTTTGCCCTCTGGATTCAGGAGTGTTGATTGATGGCTACTGCTGAGACGGAAAAATTTGTTCAGGCTGTCATTGAAAACCACGGCTTAGCGAGTGGGATCAAGCCCCTCGGAACACACTATGACCTTGTTGCGTACGCCAATATTTCCGGTTTTGTGATTTCCCTGGCCGACTGGGGCCGGTACGTTGCGATGGACCATCTTCAGGCTTCGGATGCAGACCTCTCATTGATGTTGCGTGCGGATCCGTCCCACTGGACATGGGCTTTCAGGCAGCTCTCCCGCTGGCGTCCTCTGTTGATGGAGGGTGTGACAGTCGAAGGGTTGTTGGGACCTGCTGAATTCGTGGCTGCCAGGACTGATGCACCCACTGTGTCTGAGAGTGATTCCAGCCTTCTCACTGATGCGGAGAAAGATGCAGCGCTGGATTCCTTTATTCAACTCTTGAAGTCAAGAAATGACCTCAAAGATCTTGTGAAGGCAGCTCGCAATCAGGATGAAGTGATTGATTTGGCTGTCGCTCAGGGTTTTGGGATTGATTCTCTGACGTTGTTGCGTCGTTGGAGCAAGGTCTCAGATTTCAGTAAGCCCACCTGGTTCGGTTGGTTTGATGACTGAATCTGGACTCTGTTTTTAACTGATTTCTGCGTAGCGGGTTTTCTTGGTTCCACGCTTGGCCCAGTAGGTCACGAGTTCCTCCCCTCCAGGCCTTGGTACTGCCGCTGTTGCTCTGAGAATTTTGAAGGTTCGACGCGGCCCCATGGGCCAGTTTCCTGCTGCATCAACTTTGCGAACCCGTCCGCCAATCTCTTCGATGCAGCGCTCAAACTTCTCGAGGTGCGTCTGATCAACGGTTTCGAAGACAAAATCCGTTCCAGCGCAGATCAGGTGCTGTGATCGAATCCAGGTCTTCAGTTGTTTCTTTGCCTCAGGTGCCGCCATGGCTGTTCACTAAGGCGAGGGTATGAATCACCATTTGAGCCATTCCAAATCAAGATGGCCACCAAGATAGGCTCGGCGCTTGAAGCGCAGCGGTCCGTGCTCGGACCCCCATCGTTGTTCATCACTGTCAGGGTCGAAGCCACGATCGCGGCTGATCCAGTCAGTGTCATTCACATCGACTTCGCTGACGAGATAGGTGAGTTGGCCATCTCGAGGCACGAGGCATTTTTTGCCTGGCTCGACTTCGCCGCGGTAGTGCCCGGACTCAATTTCGCGAAAATGCATGCCACAGCCACAACGCGGGGTGATCGATTCGGGCTTGAGGCTGTTGAGCAACTCCGGACGTTGTCCTGCCCCTGCTAATCGAATTGGATCTGCAAAGCCAAAGTTCTCAACAATGAAGACACCATCCTGGAGTGGTTTGAGCCGGTGAATTCCTTGCCGATACGGGCGCCAGGGATCGTGGTCGTAGCTTTGCTCGGAATAAAAACCTGGGGCCTTGAGTGTCTCCCAAGGGAGAGGCCTGAAAAAAATATTGATGTGGGCGAAGTCTTTCGGATTCTCTTGTGCCTGATCTTGGTTGCTGTAATGCCCGGAAAGGGTTTTTGCGAAGTTTAAAAGAGCTTGCGATTCTGATGTCATGATATTGGTCAACGTCAACTGCTCAGGCGACGAACCTCAGAGGCGAATGATGTTTGGAGAATCCCTGATCCTGCCGATGTCCTGAGGACAGACGAGCGGCAGCGAACGTGCTCAGAAACAAACCAGATCCGCTCTTCTGCAATCGATTGTTCGTATTGAGTTCTCAAAATGAACGTTCCGTCGCTGAGAAAGCTGTAGTCCGATTCCGCGGGTGCTGCTTCTGCATAGCCGACACTTCGCAGCAGGCGGCCCGTTGAGTCATCCGCTGGAACAGGAACAATGAGGCATGTTCCGGATGAAACCTCGTTTGGATCGTCTGGTTCCCAGTCGCTTTCTGCTGCCCAGCTCATGCGGAACGGTGAGGCAACGCTCGCACTTGAATCTAATGAGGAACTGTCAAGCAGGCTTTGAATGTGTTGATCAGTGTTCTCGACTCTCTCAATGTTGACTTCACTCAGTACTTCCTCAAATTGCTGAAAAGCGAGGGAGTGACCGGATCGCATGGATCGCCACTTTCCCTCGCTTTGAGCAACAAATTGCTCGATGTTCATTTTCTGGAAATGTCTGAATCAGCAGAGATTCCAGGACGGCTTTTCTGCACCATGTTGACCATGGAGTCAATCATCATTGACATCGCCATCGGTACAGAGGAGACAGACGACTGAAAACCTTTGTTTTGCCCTTGAAGGCTGTTGGTTGGGTGGCGAAGAATGGGCATGGTTCAAAAGGTGTCGGTCGCAATGGGCTGGTGCCCCTTTGAATCAGATGATTGGCTCTGATCAATGACCAGAGCCAATCATGACGGATGGATCAGCCTTGGAAGGCTTGATCCGCCGAAGGATTAAGCGTTCGCAATAGAAAGAATGCGACCACCTTGGGCCTGAATGCTCTGGATCGTCTTCGACAGAGAGCTGTAGCTCACAACCGAGCGCTGAGCGGACCGACGTGCTGTACCCAGCTGAACGCGAGACGTCCAGGTGACCGAGAAGCGGTTGCCACCACCGACAACCTTGCGTGCACCAGCGGCTGTGGGGTTGGTGCGTGACGCAATGCTCGTCAGGAGCACAGAACCTTGATCAGCATCGAAACCGGCGTAGCCGGGATCCATGGCTTGATTGCGCTGATAGGCAACATTGGCCTCGCCAACAGCCGATGTGGCTGTGCGTGCATAAGGAACGGTGTCTGTTCCGAAGTTGTTGAGGTACTCGTCGCTGTAGGTGTAGCTGGTGATTTCAGCCTCAAGACCCTCGTCAGCAAGGCGACGGACGTGCTCACTGATTTCGGCTTGGTCGCGGGGGGGGCGACCCAGCAGGTGCTTGAAGTTCAGTTCGACGAACCGATAGGGGCTGTTGGTCTCGAGATACAGCCGGCGATAGGTCTCCGACTGTGCCAATGCCGTCACCAGTCCCTGGACGGTGAGATCGCCATTGATGAACAGCGCTTCGATGGATGGCTGGACATCCAGTTCCATCAGATAACGGTTGCCGAAAACCTGGCGGTAAGCAGCTCTGATGATGTCTTCAGCGTGGCTGCGGTCTTGGTTGGCCGTGCTGGCCAAGGTGGCAGTGGCGGTCATGGGGAGAGGGAAAGACAGAAGAGGGACCGTCATCGCAATCGTGAGATCAAATGCGGCCCCGAATGAACGTTGGAACGACTCCTGAGAGTCGCCGTGATCACATCACTTCGGTGATGGAGACGATCCGGCCACCGCGGCCGTGGATGTACTTCATCTGGGTGCTCATGTCCTTGCCAGACACGAGGTAGGACGCGTTCGGGGTGCGTTGACGGCCACCGCGGGACTGGGCCTCAACGACAATGCGGAACCGCTTCGTCGTGGCGGATGGGGAGCCTGCAACGGCACTGTTCCGGTTGATGCGGGTGGTCGTGGTGCGCCATCCGCTGGGAACACTGTTTGTTGCCACGGAGGTGACCAGTGACGAGCTATTCCCGACTGCGTCGCTCGCTGCAAATCCTTCCGCGAGGGAGAGATGGCGGTTGAAGGCCAGCTGAGAACGGCCTTGCTCACTGAGGATGCGCATGTAAGGCACCGTGTCTTCACCGAAGGTGGACTGGTACTCAGCGCTATCGAGATAGCTGTTGATCTCGGCTTCGTAGCCGTCGTTGGCCAGGATCTGAATGTGCTCACTCAGTTCTGCCTGGGAGACAGGAGCCCGACCCAGCAGGTGCTTGAAGTTCAGCTCGACGAAGCGGTATGGAGCGTTGGTCTCGAAGAAGCGACGGCTGTACTCCGGAGACAGGGCAATGGCACGAACCAGCTCGCGGGTGCTGAGGTAGCCCTCGGCGAATTTGCTTTCGGCGGACATGGCCCGCTCGGACTCCATCAGGTGGGGGTTGCCCATCACCTGGCGGTAGGTGGCTCGGATTAGACCATTGATGGTGTCGGCCGTATCGCCCGGGCAACGCTGGAAGATCTCTTGCTCGCGCTGGCCGAGGCCGAAGCCGACGTAAGCGTCGTTGCGGATCGGGGTGAAGTCCAGGCCGTCGCTGCTGGCACGCTTCTTCGGAGTGAAGGTGACCGCTCCAGATCCACTGGAAACACCACCGCCGGCACGGACACCGGAAGGAACCTGAATGAACGGTGTGGTTCCACGGGCCAAGGCGTTGCTCAGTTGGCTGCGGGCGCCGACAGCGCTGTCGCTGATGGCGAATCCACGCTCGAGAGCCGCCATGTTGGCGAAGCTGCTGTTGGGGATTCCTGCAGCAGAGGTGAAGGAGCGGGTGTAAGGAACGACATCGTCTCCGAACACTTCGGCGTATTCGGCCGAATCGACGATGAAGTCGATCACGGCGTCATGGCCACCGCTGGCCAGCAATGAAATGTGGGCCGACATTTCCGCCTGGTCGACGGGCGGACGTCCCAGCAGATGCTTGAGGTTGAGTTCGATACCGCGCTGAGGTGCCACGCCTTCGAAGAAGCGGGCGCGGTAGAAAGACGACTTGGCGAGTCCGCGCACGAAGTCACGAACCGTGAGTTCGCCGTTGCCGAATTGTGCTTCCAGGGATGCCGAACGCTCATTGTCCATCACATGAGCGTTGCCGTAAACCTGGCGGTAGGCGGCGCTGATGGCGTTAGCAAGAGCCGTGGAATCATCCGGGGCATAGCGCTGAGCGGTGACGCCATGGGGGCAATCCTCATGATTGCGAGGCCCGATGGCAATCTTCATCGTGTTGCAGGACTGACGAAGAAATTCGCCGTTGCTCAGTGCAGGCTTGCTGGCTCCGTTGCGGTTGCGGCTGAAGGAGACGGGGCCGTCGTTGAGGGAGGCAGCGCCAAAACCTTGGGAGGCGGACATGGAGGGAGAAGGGTGAGGGGACTGTGGTGCAGAGGGAAAGGAAATCGGGGGGGCTCCGACGTCATGCGCAACGTCTGGCACGCCCCGCCCGAGGCATCACGGGGCGACGTCAGTTCACGGGCGTGATGCTGGCGATCTTTCCGCCCTCGGCATGGATGCGCTTGAACTGTTCCGAGAGCTTGTCGAATGGAACGAAATACACCCGGTTCGAGCGCGTGTAGCGGGAGATGCGACGCACGTTGTTGGCGCTGTAGGCCGTGACTTCAACGCGATAGGTCTTGCCCTGCTCGCTGGCGCCAACACCGTGGCGGGTTGGAGCATCCTGCAGGTTTTTGGAGGGGCGGAAGCTCCAGCCAGTGCCCTGATCAGACGAGGGCGGAATCACCGCCATCGGACGGTTCTGGTAGGCGTTGCCGCCAAGCTTGCTGGCAATACCGGACAGGTCGCCCTTGAGGCTGCTGCTGCTGTTCCCGCGAAGGAGCTGGAAGCTCCAGGTGAACTCCTGAAGTGTCGTGCAGGATTCGGTTTTCCAGCCGCGCTGGAAGGGAACCGTCCATTCACCGAAGGTGTCCTGGTAGTCAGCGCTGTCGATGAAGCTGTCAACGTCAGCGTCGTAGCCATCGCTGTCGAGACGCTCGGCGTGGGCGCGCATTTCATCGAAATCAACCGGGGCACGGCCCAGCAGATGACGGAAGGCGAGCTCGATGTAACGGTATCGGGAGCAAGCGTCGAAGAAACGTTCGCGGTACAGCTCGCTCTTGGCGATGCGACGCACCAGTTCGCGAACACTGATCTCGCCCAATTTGAACTGCGACTCAGCCACCAGCTGACGCTCGCTGTCCATCACATAGGCGTTGCCGAGCACCTGCTTGTAGACGGCGCGGATGATCTGTTCTTTCTTGGCGTCGTCATCGCCGGGAATCAGCTCAAGAGGTGCTTCGCTTTCCTGGGAGAAGCGCTCGACCCCGAGAAGCGAGGCAGGACCGAAGGGCATGGACAACCTGACGTGTTCGCCTGGCCATGCTCATTCAGAACTGGTGGAGCAGAGC
>JBGKDR010000236.1:0-2630 GCA_042954225.1 Parasynechococcus sp. | reverse complement strand
TTCTTGAGGTCATCTCGCACACTTTTGCTGAGTTTTTTCGCAATGTCCTGACTGAGCCCCTTGCGAAGTTTGACCACCTGTTTCACACGATTGCCACCAACAGTCTCAGGGGTCTGAAAATCAAAGATCTTCAATGACAAGTTCCGCTTGGTTGCTTTGGTTCGCAGGACATCTTCAACAGCCTGCAAGGTCATGTCACTGGCGGTGGTGATCACCAGCTCAGTCTCCTCCAATTCGATCTCGGTATTGGAATCCTTGAGGTCGTACCGGTTGCCGACATCACGACGCACCTGATCGAGGGTATTGACGAGCTCCTGACGGTCGAAATCGGACACCACATCAAAGGAATAGGTGCTGGCCATGGTTCGCGGACACACGCTTCACCAGCTTAGAAACAGGCGGGATGCAGACCTCAACAAAGACAGCGACGCAAATCCCTGTCGCTAGGGTCACTGGCTCAAGTCTCGATGTTATGGCCGCATTTGCCTGGGCACTGTGTTTGATGGGTGCCAATGTGATGGTCAGCATTGTGCTGACAGGCGCTGGTCGAGCCAAAGCCGACTTCACCCTGGACGATCTGAAGGCCCCTCGGGCCATGTTCGACCGCTTACCTCCGTTCGGTCAGCGAGCCGTCTGGGCGCAGGAGAACAGTTGGGAAGCCCTCACGCTGGGGGCTCCGGCCATGCTGCTCTGTCTCGTGGCTGGAGTCGACAGCTCCATCGCCGCGACTGCAGCATGGGCCTGGGCTGCAGTGCGTTTCATTTATCTCTTTGCCTACGTCGGCAACATTCCTCCTCTGCGTGGATTGTGCTGGGCCTCCGGAGTCACAGCGGTCGGCATCTGTTATGTGGAAGGACTTAAAGCTGTGATTGCAGCAAGCTGAGATTCAGCGCAAGCAAGGCAAGACTCAGTCGAAGTACAGAAGACTGACCACCTTGCCCATGTCTTCCGCTGAACGACTGCTGGCCAGCAAAGTTTCACTGTCATGAAACGCCAGGCAGATCAACTGATCACAGCGATTGATGATCTCTTGGTTACAGAGGCTGCTGGCCATGGGCAGTGGCAAATCATCCTGTTCAGGTTTTTCCACGAGGTGGAGAACCCGATCAAGCAGATCGCAGATTTCTGATGGCTGACGATCCAAACTTTGAGGCAGGAGAACCGTCAACTTGGCTGGATCAACAGCAAGCGCACCGCGAATGACCGCTGCGTTGACACCCTGGGAACCAGACGTCAACAATGAGTGGCCTTCCTGAACGAGGGAGCGCGCCACAAGTTCAACAAGATGGATTGCCACAATCGGCACATGACGACTGCCGAGGATGGCAATTCGTCGTTTTCCCTTGTCCTGAAGCAGAGCCAGCTCCTGTGCCAGCGTGTCCACACGATCGAGTGAGGGCAGATCAAGAGATTGCCCGAGTGAAACACCGGTTTCTTTCATCGGAAATTAGCGATGCTCAACGGGAAAGGACGGGTAAATCCAAGACATCGAACAAGCGATCCAGCCGGCAGTGCTCTTCCACAAGACGGAAGGCATAGGTGGCTTTGACCGTCTCGTGAAGACGCACATGCCCAAAAGCCTGCTCGATGACTTCAACGGTGGAAAGGGTGTCGTGGTCCACTTTCAACAAGGGAACATCGAGTTCTTCCGCTCGACTGATCAGCTGAGGCAACGGGTCACCGGCACCCGTCAGGATCAGACATTGCGTCGAAGCTTCCAACGCCGCCAGCTGAATATCGGTCCGGTCAGCGCCTGTCACCACCGCCATGTTGCGCCGGCGCCTGAAGAATTCCATTGCTGAATTCACATTCATCGCTCCAATGCTGAGTGTTTCGACCAGCAACTCCTGACGTTCCGGACAACAGATCACCCGGGCATCCAAGCGACGAACAAGCTCACCGACCGTGACACTGCGCAGCAAGGGAGAGCGAGGCATCACCCCATAGACCGACAGTCCGAGATTGTCCAAGGCAGGAACAACCTGACGTTCAAGGCTTTCCACTTCGTCGGGTGTGACGGCATTCAGCACGACGCCTGCCAGATGATCCCCAAGAGCCTGTTTAGCCGCCAATAGAGCATCAACACTGCAGCTGTCTCGCCAGAGGTGAACCAACACGACCTTGGCGTCGAGGCCCTGTGCCAACTGCGGAAGGCTGAGTCCGTACAACAGGCCTTCCTGAAGACTGCCGGCGCACTCCAGCAACGTGAAGCCCTCCTGAGCTGCCAGGGACTGCTTCAACTGATCAAAGCCTTCACCGGCACGGAGATCGCCTTGACCAAGCCGCAGTGTTGCCGTCGTCGGTGACAACAGATGGAGGGAAGGAATCAGATGACTGTCCGGCAGCCCAAGGGTGTCACCGACAAAACGCACATCGTCATCGATGAGAGGTTGTGGCAGCGGGCCTTTGGCCGGATCCCACTCCAAACTCGTGGCTAAAGGTTTGCCGAAACGGATTGGTAAACCGGAGCGCATCAGCTGCTGGGCGATGCCCAACACAAGAGCCGATTTGCCGCTGAACGGTTCACAGGATCCGATCAAAAGCGTCGTTCCCATGGGCTTCAGCCAAGTGCTCTTGGCGAGTGAATCTAGGCGTGATCGGACGTGGGGTCAGCTCCGGTGAGCAACCAA
>JBGKDR010000235.1:0-1727 GCA_042954225.1 Parasynechococcus sp. | reverse complement strand
TTGAGCCGATCATGGTCATCGTGCTGGGTGTGATCGTCGGCGGCATCGTCATCTCGCTGTTCCTTCACGTCTGCGAAGGTCTGCTTCTTGCCCACCAGATCGCTGAAGAGGGTGGGCTGGAAACCGAACTCCCGCTGCGCCATCACATCCAGTCCATGTTTGGCGGCGGCATCGCGGAGGTAGTCCGCCAGCAGGGTATCCAGTACGACCCCTTGGAGTGCCAGACCATGGCGCAGCAGGATTAGACGGTCGTATTTGGCGTTCTGCAGCACCTTGGGGTGGTTCTGGCTGCCCAGCCATGGGGCCAAGGCCGTGAGCACCGTTTCCAGTGGCAGCTGCTCCGGTGCACGCTCCTCGTCGCTTCGATGTCCAATGGGGATGTAGGCGATTGCATCCGCTGCATCGCCCCAGCACACACCGAGTCCGACCAGTTCGGCGCGGAACGGATTCAGATCCGTTGTTTCGGTGTCGACGGCGACCGGAGCACCTCGATCGGTGCAGCCCATGAGTCGCTGCATGAGGGCCTGCAAGGCCTCAGCCGACTGAATCAGTTCAGGCCTGAGGTCCGGCATGGCGTCAGGTCGATCACCCCCATCGGATGATTCAGCCGATGGGGGTTCTGGCTGTGCTGTTGATGGTGTCTTCGCCGCTCGTTGTGTGGTCGTGGTGGCGGCCTTGGCATTGGCTGCAAAGCCCCCCTCCGAGAAGGCGGCCACGAAGCTGTTGACCTGGCGCAGCAGGCTGTTCAGTTCAAGATCCTCGAGCCGAGCGCTGAGACCATCGCCGTCCACTGTTTTCAACGGCAGGCTGGGTTCCTCCGGCAGCGGAATGTCCACCAGGATTTCGGCAAGCTTGCGGGAGAGGTACGCGTTGTCGCGGTCGTTGCGCAGCTTGGCCTTGAGTGCACCTTTGATGGCGCCACGACTGGCTTTCGGGCCTTCTGCCTCCACCTGCTCCAGCGTCGTGTAGACGGCATCCAGATCGGTGTTTTCCTTCAGCAGATTGATCGCCGTCTTCGGGCCCACGCCCTTGACGCCGGGAATGTTGTCGGAGCTGTCTCCGGTGAGGGCCTTGAGGTCCACGACCTTGTCCGGCATCACACCGAGCTTGGTCAACACACCGTCCTCACGGATCAGCGTTGGTCCGCTTGATTTGGCGTAGGGGCCTCCGCCCATGTACAGCACCGCGATGTCGCGGCTGTCGTCCACCAACTGGAACAGGTCTCGGTCGCCGGAGAGGATCCGGACGCGCCATCCGGCGTCTGAAGCGCGGTTTCCCAACGTTCCGAGAACATCATCCGCCTCGTAGCCCGGAGCCATGCACAGCGGCAGTTGCATCTGCTCGCGCAGGATCGCTTGGAGCTGGTCGAGGTCCTGAAAGAACACGTCCGGGGCCACGTCACGGTGGGCCTTGTAGTTGGGATCAGCCTTGTGACGGAACGTGGGCTCCGCCGTGTCGAAGGCGATGGCGACCCCCTGGGGTTTCAGTGACTTGCAGGTGTCGAGGAGCGACTTCAGGAAGCCGTAGGTGACGCTGGTCGGCCGGCCATCGTTCGTGGCCAGACCGCCTTCCCCGCCTTTGCTGAAGGCGTAGAAACTGCGGAAGGCCAGGGAGTGGCCGTCCACAAGCAGAAGGAGGGGCTTTTCAACAGCCTCTGGCATGGGTGGGGGTCCGACGGGGGGTGATGGATCCGCTGAGCATCAATCGCGGTTGCGGTTGGCCCAGGG
>JBGKDR010000234.1:0-4394 GCA_042954225.1 Parasynechococcus sp. | reverse complement strand
CTCTCCACCACAGGGATCTACGGGGATCACCAGGGGCACTGGGTCTCGGAAGCCACACCAGCCAAGCCCGGTCAGGACAGAAGTCGTCGTCGACTGGACTGCGAAAACGCCTGGCTGAACTCCGGTCTACCCGTGCAGATTCTGCGCTTGCCAGGCATCTATGGGCCGGGACGCTCAATCCTCAACAGCCTTCGGGACGGGCGAGCCCGTCGCATCGTCAAACCCAACCAGGTGTTCTGCCGGATTCATGTCGAGGACATCGCCGGGGCATGCCTCCACCTGATCCACGCCGCTGCCAACGGTCAGCACCCCACCCACGTCAATGTCGTCGACCACTGCCCGGCGCCCAGCCACGCTCTGCTGGACTTCGGGGCTGCCTTGCTGGGGAGACCGGCTCCGGAAACCGAAGACTTTGCAACCGCCAGCGAAGGCATGAGCGCCATGGCCCTCTCCTTCTGGGCAGAAAATCGACGCGTCAGCAATGACCGTCTCTGCAACATGCTCGGTTACGAGCTTCTTCACCCTCACTTCAAGGCAGGACTGAGGGACTGTGCTCATCAGGACTCGCTCAAGGCGACGACTTCTTTGGATCACCGATGAGCCAGCGCTGAAAATCAAACGGTTTCGACTGGTCCTGATCCGGCAAACCAGCGTCATTCAACAGGTTGCCCCAGTTCACCTCGATCCACTGATTGCGCACCCCCAGCGCCAGACCAACAAGCACCAGGCCCAACACAAAAATCCGCAGCATCGCGATGGTTCAGTTCAGCTCTGCCGCCAGTCAAACCCTGGTGATCGCCCTTGGCGACCCCGCAGGCATCGGGATTGAAGTTGTCCTGAAGGCGCTCGCGGACCCAGCTGAACTACCCACGGGCCTCGCACCTGTCCTGGTGGGATGCCGCCGAACGGTGGAGCTTTGTCACCGACAACTGGTGTTGAAGGGCCACCGTGATCTGGCGGATCCCGCCACCCTGACGATTCACGATCAACCCCTGACCGAGCCGATCCAACCCGGGGCAGCTTCAAGCCGCAGTGGGGCTGCGGGGTTTCAATGGCTGACCACCGCTGTGGAACTTCTACAGACCAACGGTGGCCGCGGCCTGGTGACTGCTCCGATCGCCAAACACCTCTGGCACGCTGCGGGGCATGACTACCCCGGTCAGACCGAGCGACTGGCGGAACTGGCGTCCAGGCCATCGGCCTCGATGCTGTTCACCGCACTGTCACCTTGCAGTGGCTGGCGACTGAACACCCTCCTGGCCACCACCCATATCCCCCTCTCTGAAGTTCCAGCCACCCTGACTCCCGAGCTGGTCGAGAGGAAGCTGACCACCTTGCTGACCTTCTGCCGCCGCTTTCGCCGCAACCCCCACCTTGTCGTCGCAGGTCTCAATCCCCATGCCGGTGAAGCCGGCCGGCTCGGACAGGAGGAACTCAACTGGCTGATCCCCTTGATGGAGCAATGGCGGCAACGCCATCCGGAGATTCGTCTGGATGGTCCGCTGGCCCCCGACACCTGCTGGATGGCTGCGGCCGAGGCCTGGCATGGCAGATCCGAGCATGGACCCGACGGCTGGCTGGCTCTGTATCACGACCAGGGGCTGATCCCGGTCAAACTGCTGGCCTTCGATGCCGCTGTGAACACAAGCCTTGATCTGCCCTTCCTGCGGACGTCACCGGACCATGGAACGGCCTTTGACATCGCCGGACAGGGTGTGGCCAGGCCCGACAGCATGCGTGCTGCCATTCAGGCGGCCTGGGACCTGAGTTCAGCCGACCTCAGGCCGGCTTGACGCGCATCAACACCTGACCGAATTCGACAGGTGTGCCGTTGTCCACAAGGATCTCAACCACTTCACCGCCAACCTCCGATTCGAGCTCATTCATGAGCTTCATTGCCTCGAGGATGCAAACCGTCTGACCCACCTTGATGCGACTTCCCACCTCAGCGAAGGGAGGTTCACCCGGGGCAGGGGCTCTGTAGAACGTTCCAACCATGGGGGCGGTGATCTCCAGGAGATCGCTGCGACTGGAGGCCGCAGCCGGGGGAGGCGAGCCAGCTGATGCGGATGCATCCACCACAGGAGCCGGAGCTGCCGCCGCCGCAGGGACCGGCATCACAGGAGCCATCACCGCCTGACCGGGGATGTTGCGCCGGACTTCAAGCCGGAAGTCGTCGCCCTCGAGGCGGAATTCCTGAATGTCGCTCTCGCGAAGCGTGTCCAGCAGCCGATGGAGTTGATCGTGATCGAGCTGCATGGTCATCCGTTCTCCCGTCCGAGGTAGGAATCATTGCGTGTATCCACCTTGATTTTCTCGCCGATGGAGAGAAATAAAGGAACCATCACCTGAGCACCGGTCTCAAGAATTGCCGGCTTGGTGCCACCGGTGGCGGTGTCTCCCTTGACGCCCGGATCGGTTTCCTTGATCTCGAGCACCACCGAGTTGGGCAGTTCCACTTCCAGGGGAGCGCCGTTCCAGGAGACGACGTTCACTTCCATTCCCTCTTTGAGGTACTTGCGGCTTTCACCGATCTGATCGGCGCTCAGCCGGGTCTCCTCATAGCTGGACATGTCCATGAAGACGTAGTCCTCGCCGTCCATGTAGGTGTGCTGCAGGGACGACTTCTCAAGCATGGCCTGGGGAAGCATCTCCCCAGCCCGGAACGTCTTCTCAACAACGTTGCCGGTCTTCACGGCCTTGAGCTTGGAGCGGACGAAAGCAGATCCTTTGCCGGGCTTGACATGAAGGAACTCCACGACGCGCCAGACGGCACCGTCGAGCTCGATCGTGGTGCCGGTACGGAAGTCGTTGCTGGAGATCATTCCGGCGGAACGGTTCAGGGGATCATACGGCTGTGCCAAAGTCCCGTCAGAACTGGGGTTCCCCTTGGCCTATCAGCGTTTTAAGGCCCTGCTGATCGCTCTGATCGCAACCGGACTGCTCGGATTTGCCACACCGGCATGGGCAGGACTGCCCCAGGGCAATGCCGTGAAGGATCCTGCGGCGATCCTGCGCGATGCCCTGCCCTTCGACCAGCAGGACATCCGTGACCTGCAGCATCGTCTGGAACTCACCAGCGATGATCTGCGGGCCAAGCGCTGGAGTGCGCTGAGCAAGGCGGTCAGTCGCAGCGAAGCACTGCTGAACACCCGCCGCAGCACCATTCTTGAGGCGATTCCCGACGAGCGACGTGGACGGGCTGAGGAGCTGTTCGCGGAAGTGCAAGAGGGACTCGACACCCTGCAGGAACGCATCGGCGACACCGATAAGCCTGGCTTCATCGCGGCACGACGCTCCACACTCCGCGCCATCGGCGACGTCGAAGCACTGCTTGTGGAGGACGGCTTCGAGCGTGAGATCCCAGCCGCATTTGATGCCCTGCCCAGGCTCCAGGGACGAGCAACGCTCACAATCAAAACCACCCAGGGTGATCTGACCGCGGTGGCAGACGGCTACAACGCACCCGTCACCGCCGGCGCCTTTGTGGATCTGGCCCTGAAAGGCTTCTACGACGGGCTGCCGTTCACCCGGGCCGAAGATTTCTACATCCTGCAGAGCGGGGACCCTGAAGGCCCCGACATCGGCTACATCGATCCAGCCACCAAGCAGGAACGCCACGTCCCGCTCGAAATCCGAGTCCCCGGAGAGCCAGACACCTTCTACAACGAGACCTTCGAAGATGTCGGCTTGTTCAAAGCCACCCCCACACTTCCGTTCGCCACCCTCGGCACCCTTGGCTGGGCCCACTCGGACCAGGCCCTGGATGACGGCTCCTCACAGTTCTTCATGTTCCTCTACGAGGCCGAGCTGACTCCCGCGGGACTCAATCTCGTGGACGGACGCAATGCGGCCTTCGGCTACGTCGTCGACGGTTTCGATGTTCTCGAGGAACTGGGCGTTGATGACGCGATCCTGTCGATCACGGTGACCGACGGCGCCGATCGCCTCAAAGCCCACGCATGACGGAGCGCCTGGCGGAGTTGGGGGAAGCGGAACTGCTGCGCAGACTCGCTCTCTTCGCCCCGCCAGGGCAGCTCTCTGACGACACGGCACAACTCAACGGAGATCCGCGACCACTTCTGGTGAATACGGATGTCTTGGTGGAGGACATCCATTTCAGTGACACCACCACCTCCGCTGAGGATGTCGGATGGCGCGCCGTGGCAGCCAATCTCTCCGACCTGGCCGCAAGCGGTGCAGTGAGCATTGACGGCATCACCGTGGCCCTCGTCGCCCCTGGATCAACCCCATGGTCCTGGGTGGAAGGCGTTTACACCGGCATCGATGCGTCATTGGCCCGCTTCGGCGGAGTCTTGCTTGGTGGTGACTGCTCGGGCGGGCGAGAACGGTGTCTGTCGGTCTCAGCGTTCGGGCGACTGGGCGCACTCCGA
>JBGKDR010000233.1:0-9581 GCA_042954225.1 Parasynechococcus sp. | reverse complement strand
TCGCCGGAGATGCAGCGCCTTTTCTTCTGGTTGACGGCCGTCCTGGTGATCGCGGCATGGGCGTTCCTGCGCTGGGTCGTGCGCGGTCGTTTCGGCGATGTGCTGATCGCCATTCGTGACGATGAACCACGCCTGCGCTTTGCCGGATACAACCCAACCCTGTTCAAGACCCTTGTGTTCGCTATCGCCGGTGGTCTGGCCGGTGTTGGCGGGGCGCTCTATACCGTCCAATCGGGCATCGTCTCCCCGCAGTACATGACCGTTCCTTTCTCGATTGAGATGGTGATCTGGGTGGCTGTCGGAGGTCGCGGCACATTGGTCGGCGCCATCCTCGGCGCTGTGGCGATCAACTACGCCAAGAGCCTGGTCAGTGAGGCCTTGCCACAGAGCTGGCTGTTCATCCAAGGCGGTCTGTTCATCCTTGTGGTGACAGCTCTCCCGGAGGGTGTGATCGGCTGGTTCCGCGGAGACGGGCCCAGGAATTGGCTCAACCGCTTCGGCGTGTCACGTCGTATCGGCACCTATCCACAACTGGAACTTGAGGGTCAGGACGAGGTCAAGCCATGAGTGAAGCGTTACTGGAACTGCGTCAGATCACCGTCAGTTTTGACGGCTTTCTGGCCCTTCGTGATCTCAACCTCAGCCTTCAGCCCGGCGAGCTGCGGGCGGTGATCGGTCCCAACGGGGCCGGCAAGACCACGTTTCTGGATGTGATCACGGGCAAGACCGCCCCGACCCAAGGCGATGTGGTCTTCAAAGGACGCTCCCTGGTGGGCAACCGTGAACACCGCATTGCCCGCCTGGGCATTGGGCGCAAGTTTCAAAGCCCTCGGGTGTTTGAGCAGCTCACCGTTCAGGAGAACCTGGCTCTGGCCGTCAGCCGTCCAAAACAGCCCTGGTCCCTGCTGTTCGGCAGTCTCAGTGCCCAGCAGCGTGATCGTGTTCAGCAGTTGATGAACATTGTCAATCTGCAGAATCGCTCGGACTGGGCTGCAGGCGCGCTGTCCCATGGCCAGAAGCAATGGCTCGAGATCGCCATGCTCGTGGGTCAGGATCCGGATCTGCTGCTGGTGGATGAACCGGTGGCCGGTCTCACCGACGAGGAGACGGATCTGACCGCGGATCTGCTCAAGTCCCTGGCTGGTGAGCACACCGTGCTGGTGATCGAGCACGACATGGAGTTCATCCGTCGCCTTGAAAGCCCCGTGACCGTTCTTCACCAGGGCCATGTGCTCTGTGAGGGGTCGATGGATCAGGTGCAGGCGGATCCCCGCGTGATTGAGGTTTATCTCGGAACCACCGAGGAGGAGAACGGATGACGACGCTGCTTGAGATCCGCGGCCTGAACACCTATTACGGCGAGAGCCACATCCTTCGGGACGTGGACCTCACCGTGAATGCGGGGGAGATGGTGTGCCTGATCGGCCGGAACGGCGTGGGCAAGACCACCCTGCTCAAGTCCCTGATCGGTTTGCTGCGTCCCCGTCGCGGCGAGGTCGTCTTCAACGCTGATCCCCTGGATCGCCAGGCTCCTTACCAGCGGGCTCGCGCCGGTGTGGGTTACGTCCCCCAGGGTCGGGAAATCATTCCCCAGCTGACGGTGGAAGAGAACCTGATGCTCGGGATGGAGGCTCTGCCAGGAGGACTCGCCCGCAACCGGCGCATCGATCCCTTCGTCTACGAACTCTTCCCCGTTCTTCAGGAGTTTCTGCCCCGCAAAGGCGGTGACCTCAGTGGTGGTCAGCAGCAGCAACTGGCGATCGCCCGGGCCCTGCTCGGCAAGCCCAAGCTGCTGTTGCTCGATGAGCCCACCGAGGGGATTCAGCCGAACATCGTTCAGGACATCGAGTCGGCGGTGAAGCGGATCATTGCTGAGACGGGAATCGGTGTGCTGCTCGTCGAGCAGCATCTGCACTTCGTGCGGCAGGCCGATCGCTACTACGCGATGCAGCGTGGCGGGATCGTGGCCAGTGGCCCTACAAGCGACCTCAGTCAGGCGGTGGTGGATCAGTTCCTCAGCGTCTGACCCCAGACAGGCACGATATCGGTGTGCTTTCGTTACGTCGAATCATCAATATCGTGCCTAGTTGTGGCTGAGTGTTCGCCACAGCGCAGGTCCGTCGTCGCTCAGTGACAGTGGCAGCCCGTCGAGGCGTTGGATCGGCCGGTAGCTCAGGCTGTTCACCAGCGCAGCCTGATCGCCGGGTTGCAGCGCCTCGCCCAATGCTGCTTCCTCGATGCAGCCGAGCTCCAGTCCCCGCTGACGGATCACCCCCGGCAGGCAGCCGCTGCTCAGAGGGGGTGTCAGCCAGCGCCCCGCCCGCTGAACCAGAAGATTGGCGACCGTGCCGCAGCAGAGGTCACCCTCCGTGTTGCGCAGCAGAGCATCGTCGGCTCCGCTGCGCTCCGCCTCCTGCCGTGCCTGGATCGCCTGGCCGTAGCTGAAGGTCTTGCAACGGCTCAGCAGGCTGTGGGCATTCCGGCGTTCGCCGCGACTGGTGATCGCCTTGATCGGCTGGTGATCCAGCTGAACCGCCTGAAGGGTGAGCCAGAAGCGCGATCGCTGTGTTCCCGACCCTGAGAGGCCGCGCCCACCTGCGCCGTCGCGGCTCCAGTTCAGGCGTAGGGCGGCCGGACGATCCTCCAGGTCTGCACGGGCGATGGCCTCGGCGATCAACGGTGTCAGCCAGTCCTGCTCGGGGGGCGGTTCCATCCCCAGCAAGGCAGCGCTGGTCGACCAGCGAGCGAGATGCGGCGCCAGCAGCTGCGGTTCACCCGCATCGATCAGGAGCGTTTCAAACAATCCATCCGCCAGCTGCAGTCCGCGGTCGCTCAGCGGGATCTTGAGCTGGTCGTTCGGGCCCCAGCAACCGTCGATCCAGGCGATGGCGGCCGTCATGTCAGGGCGTTCAGCAGGGGTTGGAGCTTCCAGAGCAGTTCATCAGCCTCTCCTTCGGGGTCCGAGTCCGCCACGATTCCGCATCCGGCGTGGGCCCGCAAGGTGTTGCCCTGTCGCATCAGGGTTCGGATCAGGATGTTGCTGTCGAAGGAGCCATCCCAGTCCAGTCGAATCAACGAGCCGCAGTAGGGCCCGCGACTGGTGGGCTCCAGCTCATGGAGGCGTTGGCAGGCACGCAGCTTCGGTGCACCGGTGATGGACCCCCCGGGCCAGCAGGCTTCCAGCAGATCCACCCAGGTGAGCCCTGGCTTTAGTTGCCCCTCCACCACGGAGGTGAGGTGATGCACTGAGGCATAGCTCTCCAGGCCAAGCAGTTGGGGCACGTCGATCGATCCGGGTTGGCAGACCCGTCCGAGGTCATTGCGGAGCAGGTCGACGATCATCACGTTTTCGGCGCGGTCCTTGCTGCTGCAGACCAGGTCGGCCGCCAGGTCGGCGTCCCGTTCCGGGTCGCTGTTCCGGGGGCGGGTGCCTTTGATCGGGCGCGTCTGCACCCGTCCTTCGGCATTCACCTGGAGAAAGCGTTCGGGGGAGGTCGACAGCAGTGCTTCCTGCTGATCTGCGATCACGAGCCCGGCAAAGGGTGCAGGGCAGGCTTCACGCAGACGTTCAAACAACCCCAGGGCGGTGCCGTGCTTTGGCCAGGCCGTGCTGCAGCACGCCGTCAGATTGGCTTGAAACAGATCGCCGGCAGCGATCAGCTCCCGGATGCGCTGGACCCCCGCTGCAAAGGCTTGGCGGTCGCTGTGATGGTGCCAGGCGCTCAGGGGAATCGGCGTTGGCTGGGTTGATGTCGCCTCCAGTGGCTGCTCCAGGGCCGTGGCCAGGGCGGCGATGGTGGCGTCGTCGGTCCCCTCGATCCAGAGTTGGTGCGTCTGCAGGTCGAAGCGCAGCACTGGGTCATGCCGTGCGATCCAGAGGGTGGCCAGGGCATCCCGGGCCCAGGGATTTCCCTGTTCACTCCAGGCGGCCGCCTCATAGCTCAGCCATCCGGTCCAGTGGCCCGGTGACAGCGACCGCAGGGCAGTGAAGGGATTGCGGGCGTCGGCATCGCCGGGTCGTCCGCGACAGCTCACCGTCTCCAGCGGTGCACTGGCCAGGGTGACCCAGCGGCCCAGGTCGCTGCCGTCTCCGTCCAGCCAGATCAGCCCGCGTTGTCCGTGCAGCTTCAGCAGCTGCTGTGCCACGGTTGCGGGCTCACGCCAGGGGATCCCGCGGCGCCTGACCCCTTTCATCCGGCTGCGGTGCTGCAGAGATCAGGGCGTCCGGCGTCCCGGAGCGCTGCATCACGGATGCGACAGCTGTCGCAGACGCCGCAGGGCTGCTCTCCGCCGCTGTAACAGCTCCACGTTGTCTCGATCGGGACCCCAAGCCGCAGGGCTTCCTGGACGATGGTGGTCTTGCTCCAGGTGACCAAGGGGGCCCAGAGCCGGGTCCCATGCCCCTCGCGACCGGCCTTGCTGCCCAGATCCGCCAGGGTTTGAAACGCCTGGAGATAGTCCGGACGGCAGTCTGGATACCCCGAATAGTCCACCGCATTGACGCCCAGCACCAGGCGTTCGGCGCCGCGGGCCTCCGCCAGGCTGAGGCCGATGGCGATGAAGACCGTGTTGCGTCCGGGGACATAGGTCGACGGAATCACACCGGACTCCACCCCCTCGCTGGGGACTGTCTGACTCAGGTCCGTCAGCGCGGAGCCACCCCATGCGGCCAGGTCGACGGCGATCTGGTGGTGTTCCGCCAGCTGCAGTTGTTCCGCGATCTGGGCCGCGGCGTCCAGTTCGCGGCGATGACGCTGGCCGTAGTCGAAGGACAGCCCGATCACGCGGTCACCGTTCTCCCTGGCCAGCGCTGCAGCCGTGGCTGAATCCAGGCCCCCGGACAGCAGGGCGATCGCAGTGGGTTGACGCATCACGTCATTAAAAAACGTCGTCAGCTCTGGCCGGTCAGTGCATGCAGGGCGCAGTAGTCCTGGTCGTCCAGCTCGGTGTCCTTGGCCTGCATCAGCAGATCGGCCACACCTTGAAGTCCCTGGGCCTGCAGACCCTGGTCAGCGGCCTCCTGAAGAAACAGCAGCAGGTCCTTGCGCAGGAGGCCGGTGCTGAAGTTCGGATCGCTGTAGTGCCCATCGAGCATCCGCTGCAGTTTTTTGTCGAAGGTCGGTGCGTAGAGGGCGGATGGGCGAAGAATGTCCATGAAGGTCTCCACCGGCACGCCGGCCTGTTGGATCAGCCGCAGGGAGAGTGAAAAGCTGTGGGTGAGGCTGGCGATCAGCTGGTTCAAGGCAATCTTGGTGGCGGCGCCGCTGCCCACGGGGCCGACCCGTTGCGGGGACTCGGCGAGTTGATTCAGCAGGCTGCGCTGCTGGTCAAAGACCTCCTGGTCACCACCCGCCATCACCAGCAGCGTTCCCGTCAGGGCCTGGGGCTGACTGCCGAGTACCGGGGCTTCGAGGTACTGACCGCCCTGACGCTTGGTCTGAGCCGCCAGGGCCTGACTTTCGCCCACGCCCATCGTTCCCATCGGAATCACCGTGGCCCTGTGCAGGGGGCCCAGCGCTTCGACCACCGCAGCCGTTGCTGTGCCATCGCGCAGCACCGTGATCACGGCATCACAGCCTTCGGCCGCGCCCGCGAGGGTCTGGATTGCCTGGGCCCCGTTGGCCAGCAGGGCCTCGCAGCGCTCGGGTGTGCGGTTCCAGACCCGCAGCGTCATCCCCTGTTGCAGCAGGCGGTGGCCGATGGCCGTTCCCAGCAGACCCGTCCCAAGCAGGGCGATGGTGGGCATGGTGTCGGGGCAGTGCGGGCTCAGTATCAGCGCACGCCAAGCCATTTGTGCGTCTGCAGACTCAGCCGCCAGTGCGGTTGTCTGCGGACCTGCTCCACGGCCAGGGCCTGTCCTTGGGCACTGTCCCAGCCCGGTTGCAACAGCAGCTGGCAGTCCTCACGAACCCCCTTGGCCATCTCCTCCGCAAAGCTGAGGTCGTCCGGCTCGAAGACCACCACCTTGAGCTCATCGCAGGCGGCGAGCAGATCGGTCTGGGGTGGGCGGTGTCGTTTGGGGGACAGGGTGATCCAGTCGAGCCGGCCACTGAGGGGATCCACGCCGCTGGTCTCGAGATGCACAGGCCGGGCGGTGCGGCGGTGCAGAACCTCGGTGAGGCTGTGCAGGTCGTGCTGGAGCGGTTCCCCACCGGTGATCACCGTGAAGGCTGCGCCGGCGTGGCAGGCGTCATTGGCCTGATCGGCCAGCGCGTTGATCGCCTGGGACGGATGGGCCTGCTCGGGCCAGGAGTGCTTGGTGTCACACCAGGGGCAGCCCACATTGCACCCCGCCAGTCGGATGAAGAAGGCGCTCCGGCCGCTGTGGTGGCCCTCCCCCTGCAGGGAGTGGAAGGTCTCCACCACCGGGAGAGATCCCGGCTCACTCATTGAACAGAGGCTTGATCGGACTGTCGCAGGGCTTCGGCTGGTGAGTCAGGCAGGCGCTGCTGCGCGGCTTCGATCAGGCCGCGGAAGAGGGGGTGAGGGCGTCCCGGTCTGGAGAGAAACTCCGGGTGGTACTGACAGGCGGTGAAGAAGGGGTGTCCCTTCAGTTCGATCAGTTCCACCAGACGCCCGTCCGGCGACGTGCCGCTGATCTGATACCCGGACTCCAGGAACAGGTTGCGGTAAGCGTTGTTGAACTCGTAGCGGTGACGGTGGCGTTCGTAGACCACCTCGTCGCCATACAGACGCTGGGCCAGGGTGCCGGGGGCAATCCGGCAGGGGTAGACCCCAAGGCGCATCGTTCCACCGAGATCCACCACGTCCTGCTGTTCCGGCAGCAGATGGATCACCGGGTGCGGGGTCTCCGGATTGAGTTCCGCGCTGGTGGCGCCGGTCAATCCCGCCAGATTCCGGGCCCATTCGATCACCGCCGTCTGCATGCCGAGGCAAAGCCCCAGGAAGGGGACCCGTTGTTCCCGGGCCCAGCGGATCGCGGCAATTTTTCCATCGACGCCGCGGTTGCCGAAGCCGCCGGGCACGACGACGGCATCCATCCCCCGCAGCAGCCGGTCGGCGCCATCGGATTCGATCTGCTCGGCACACACCCAGTGCAGATCCAGGGACGCGTCCTGGGCGATGCAGGCGTGACGCAGGGCCTCCACCACCGAGAGGTAGGCGTCATTGAGCTGCACGTACTTGCCGACCAAGGCAATCTTCACCGCCGGTCCGGGATTGCGCAGGTTGTGCACGAGCTGGGCCCAGGCCGCCATATCGCTGTCGTGGTCCTGCAGGTCCAGCACGTCCAGCACCTCCCTGCAGAGGCCTTCCTCTTCGAGGGTCAGGGGGACGGCATAGATGCTGTCGGCGTCCAGAGAGGGGATCACCGCGCGCTCCTGCACACCACAGAAGCCGCCGATCTTGCGCTTGAGGTCATCGCTGATCTCACGATCGCTGCGGCAGACCAACACGTCCGGTTGGATGCCGATCGAGCGCAGTTCCTTGACCGAGTGCTGGGTCGGTTTGGTTTTCAGCTCACCGGACGTGCCGATGAACGGCAGCAGGGTGACGTGGATGTAGGCGAGGTCCCGGCGACCCACGTCTCCGCGGAATTCCCGGATCGCTTCGAGGAAGGGCAGGGATTCGATGTCACCGACGGTGCCGCCGATCTCGGTGATCACGACATCGGCGCCGCTGTTGGCGGCCACGCGGTGGATGCGCTCTCGGATCTCACCGGTGATGTGGGGGATCACCTGAACGGTGCCGCCGTTGTAGTCGCCCCGGCGTTCCTTATTGATCACCGATTGGTAGATCGACCCCGTGGTCACGCTGTTCAGGCGCGACATCGCGGTGTCGGTGAAGCGTTCGTAGTGCCCGAGATCGAGATCGGTTTCCGCACCGTCTTCGGTGACGAAAACCTCTCCGTGCTGGAACGGGCTCATCGTGCCCGGATCCACGTTGAGGTACGGATCCAGCTTGAGGATCGAGACGTTGTAACCCCGGGACTTCAGCAACCGGCCGAGGCTTGCGGCCACGATCCCCTTGCCGATGCTGGAGACGACACCACCGGTGATGAAGACGAACTTGGCCATGATCTGCCGGGTGACTCTTCAAGCTACATAAACGGCTTGTCGCCTCAGGAATCCAGTTCCTGGATGTAGTCGCGGACCTTGCTGCGGCGCTGCGGCTGTCGCAGTTTCAGCAGGGCGCGCGTTTCGATCTGTCGCACCCGCTCCCTGGACAGGTGCAGGTCTTCGCCGATCTGAGCCAGCGTCTGGGGGGTGTCGTCTTCGAGTCCGAAACGCCGCCTCAGAACGGCTGCTTCGCGGTTGGTGAGTTCGTCGAGCAGATCCTCCAGATCGTTGTGGAGCTCGTGGTGGGTGAGCGTCTGCTCGGGGGTGTCGTGGCCGTCTTCGATCAGATCACCCAGCTGGGTGTCCTGGTCCTTGCCGACTCTGGTGTCCAGGGAAACGGAGCGCGGAACCCGGGCCAGGGTCTGGCGCACCGTGTCTTCGCTGACCCCGAGTTCCCTGGCAAGGTCGCTGATCGAGGCAATCCGTCCCTCGTTGCTGGCGATCTCCTGCTGGACCCGCTTGATCCGGTTCAGCTTTTCGGTGACGTGCACCGGCAGGCGAATGGTGCGGCTCTGGGTGGCGATGGCGCGGGTCATGCCCTGGCGGATCCACCAGTAGGCGTAGGTGCTGAAGCGGAAACCACGGGTGGGGTCGAACTTCTCCACCGCCCGCTCCAATCCCAGGGTCCCCTCCTGGACCAGGTCCAGCAGCTCCATCCCCCGTTGCTGGTATTTCTTGGCCACAGCCACCACCAGGCGCAGGTTGGCCTGGATCATGTGGTCCTTGGCCTTGCGACCATTGCGCAGGGCGATCTTCAGCTCCTTGGCATCGAGCTCGGCATGGCCGGCCCAGGCCAGGTAGCCCGCATCGATGCGCTGCTGCAGCTCCTCCTGGCTCAGATCCGCTGCCCGGGCCCACTCCTGTTTGGTTGGCCAGTGGCTGTGTTGATTGGCTTCCCGCCGTTGGAGTTCTTCGAGCCGATGCAGTTCAGCGATGGCCGGGTCACTGTCAGACAGCTCTCGTTGTTGCTGCAGGAGAGCCTCTCGCCGCTGGACGAGACGGGCCAGGGTGACCTCTTCCTCGTTGGTGAGCAGGTCCACCCGGCCAATGTCCTGCAGGTACAAGCGCAACAGATCCGTGGTGCCGCCGCGACGGCGTTCCCGGGAATCCCCTGTCGATCGGGGTTTGCGCGCCAAGTGCTGAGGACCGTGGAATGACCTTCAGCGTTCCTGTTTCCAGCCGCAGGTGCCAGAAAAGCGCCGAATCCTTTTGGGATCTGTTCAGTCGTCCTCGCTTGGATCGACCCAGGTGCTGGCCACGTGCAGTTCCTCCAGCTGCTTGTCGGCCACGCCCCCTGGGGCATTGGTCATCAGGCAACGGGCCTGCTGGGTCTTGGGGAAGGCAATGGTGTCGCGGATCGACTCCTCGCCAGCCAGCAGCATCACCATCCGGTCCACACCGAAGGCCAGGCCGCCGTGGGGAGGTGCACCCACATCGAGGGCGTCCATCAGGAAACCGAACTGCTCCTGGGCCTCCTCGAGGGGCAGACCAACGGTCTGCAAA
>JBGKDR010000232.1:0-2468 GCA_042954225.1 Parasynechococcus sp. | reverse complement strand
GTTCCAGTTCTCCAGGAGAAGTTCTTCGGGAGCACCGGCTTCCGGTCCCCAATAGGCCACAAGATCGTCCAAGACAGCCTTGCGCTGCTCGGCCGCCGTCATCTGCTGGAAGGCCACCGCCGCACTGGCGGTGACGAACGCGGCAAGGATTCCAGGGGTTCCGCTGGGCAGAGAGCTGTCTGCCGTGAGTTCCAGGGTTTTGAGGTTGCCCACGGCAAAGCCGTTGAGGTTCGCCTTCCGCCAGAAGGCGGATTTGTAGATGGCAAAGACCTTGATCATTGATCCCATCGGACTGCGCTGGAGAAAGGAGCGCGTTTCCGCTGGGAGGTCTGGCGTGAAGGTGATCTTGTTTCGCAGTGGTGGCGGGATGGCGACGATGGCGCTCTTCGCTCGAATCAGGCGACCGTCACCGACATGCACGGTCACACCCTCGTCGTTCTGATCAATGCCATGGACGGGTGCGTTCAGGCTGATGAGGTTTTTCAACTCAGCAGTCAGCCGTTCAGCCACCTGACCAGCAGCCCCATCGAGCAGCCATGATTCCGGTCCTTCGTCCTGTGGCGCGACGGCCTGTGTCCATGCCAGGTGAAGGATCGAGGCGTCCCAGGGATCAAACCCACCGGAGCCACCCACCACCGATAACCATTCCAATTCGAAATCACTGAGGCGGGACGCGCTGTTCTGCTCACACCAGGCACGGATCGTGGTGCGATCCAGCTCCTGGGCATTGGCGGCTGTCCACGGTCGTGTGGGATCGATGGATGCCGCGATGGCACGGAACGCTTTCATCGCAGCCTTTGCTTTGGCGACCTCAGCCGCCGGCTGTTCAATCTGCTCCCCGTCAAACAGCAGAACACTGTCGGACGGTTGTTTGGCCAGGTCGGCGACGACCCGTTTCCCATCCCAGTGCAGGACGCCCTTGCCGTCGTAGTAGCTGGGGAAGGTCTTGATGCCCAGCTCATCCACCAGGGCCTGAAAACGGTGGTGTGTAGCACCACCCCATTGGCCGCCGAGGTCGATCACCGCACCTGTCCTGGTGGTCTGGCGGATCATTCGGCCACCGGTTCGCTCCCTCGCTTCAAGAATGTGGATGCTCAGACCTTGTTGGCGCAGTTCCCGGGCGGCAGTGAGTCCGGAGAGACCTGCGCCCACCACGACCACATCGACGGACTTGGGGGCAGAGGCGGCTCTGCTGCTGCTCTGAAGGCCGATTGCGCCCAGGCCCGCAAGCCCTGCGCCGGCCATCAATTCACGACGGGAGAGTGCCATCGGTCTGAGTCGGATTGTTTTGCTGTAGCGCTTCTGTTCTGTACTTTCCTCAGATTGTCATCTTTATCGCGACAACCGTTGCGTAGGCGGATCTTCAACGCGTTGGTGCATTTTTGAGTGTTTTTGACTGAAGCGTTGTGCAGTTTTTATTGATCGTCGCGAGGAAAAAGTCTTGCTATCAATTCGATAGTCAATGCTGAAGCCGTGTCTTTGAAGTGGTTCTCCCTTGCACTGGGATTGTCGACGGCCATCGTGTCGGTCTTACCAGCATCGGCGGCCCCTGGTCACGACCATTCGAGCGTTGGCGAGGAGGAGATCAACCGCCAGCGCGAGTCGCTGGCACGCTCCACCTCCAAGCAAGGGTTTGGTCCTCAATCTCCGCGGGATCTCAACCAGATCAATGGTTTGAATCGACGGGTGTTCATGGCAGCACCACCTCGCTCGGAACTGAACCTGTGCAACATTCATTTCCATGCCAACGCGGAGCACAAAGGTGGCGAATTCACCACCTATGCCGGCCCCGGTGATGGCCATGGTGCTGGAACGGGTTATCGCTACGACGGCACACTCACCGCTGCTGAGTTAAGGCCCACTCCAGCCCCTGTTGGCCAAGGAAAGTATGGAGATCTCAAACCCGGAGACACGCTGGAGGTGCATTACGTGCACAGTTCTGCGATGGTCACCCCCGGCCCTGGCCTTGGCTCCTGTGTGACACCCTCCATTAACAATCCGCAATTGCGGGTGGAGACGATTGTGGTGGTTCTTGTCAATGACACGTCCGCCGCCGATTTTCAGGCCCTCGCAACGATCAAACGTCTCAATGGTTTCTATCAAGCCACTGGATTCCCGAGCGGCCTCGGTGAGCCTGTGACCTACGCCGGTTCTACGACAGGTCCTGGATACAACGAAAAGGGATCACCTTTTCAAGTGACCTGGAACGTGCGACCACAGGTTCTGAAGGTTGACATCGCATCGGTCGATCGTTGGCTCAAGGACAATCCGTTTGATGAAACTGCAGCACATGGTGTGCGCAACCTGGTTCAGAATCAGACCCTGCTGTCACCGATTCAATAGCCCAACGTCTGCCATCGATAGGCTGTTGATTCCGTCTGATCGGTCTGGATGAATCTGATTCTTCTCCATGAAGAGGATGACTGGATCGATCAGCATCAGGTGCTGTTGCGCGATCATCGTGCTGT
>JBGKDR010000231.1:0-3543 GCA_042954225.1 Parasynechococcus sp. | reverse complement strand
CGACCCCAAAAGCCTGCTGTACATCTACGGCATGCAGCTGGACTTCAGCACCGCTCTGATCGGTGGCGGCTTCAACTTCACCAACCCCAATGCCACACAGACCTGCGGCTGTGGCAGCTCCTTCGCGGTCTGAGCACAAGCCTCTGGGCTGCATGGGACATTGAAGGAGCGTTCCCAGCTCCGACCCATGGAGTCCAGCCAGGAGAGTCTGTTCGAGCAGGCCATGGCCCGCTATCAGGCCGGTGCCGATGCAGCGGACATCCTTCCTGACTTCCTCAAGATCACCGAGGCTGCACCCCGCCAGTCCGCCGGTTGGACCTGCCTGGCCTGGCTGCAGCTTCTGTGTGAGGAACCCGAGGAGGCCCTGCGGTCAGCGCGGTTCGCGGTGAAACTCAACGGACAGGATCCCCAGGCTCGGATCAACCTCAGCCTCGCCTTGCTGGAGACCCAGTCCAAGGGCGTTCGTGATCACATCCAGGTGGTGCAGCAGATCATGGCCCTTGCTCCAGAGATGGAGGACGACCTCAAAGCCTCAATCGCCGATGGCCTCAAGCGGCGTCCGGGCTGGAAAGCTTTGGAAAAAGTGAAAAGTTGGTTGAGCCTCTGAACAGGAGGTGTCGAGTGCTTGCGCTCCATCGCATTGACAGCCTGACAACGCTATTCATGCTGAAGTCAGGCGTGATGGCGAGATGACAATCGACACAGAGCTGATCAAATTTCCTGAGGAGGAACTGGCAGGGCTGCTGCAATTCTTCCCCCGCGATAGCAGCGGAAATCACGTGGTCCGATACAACCTTGTCGAGGCCGGCAGAGTTACGGATCCGCTGCTGAATCATGATTTCAAGGGCACGACCACCATTGCCTTCAGTAACGAAGAGATCGCATTTATCGAGTCCGTTTTTGAACGCCTCAGCACCTCCATTGCCATCCAGCCCCAGGCCGTCACAAGCTTCAACGCACCACAGCAACTGGATATCGCCTCAGTCGAGCGCATTCCCGGTGACAAAAGCACCGATGGGATTGTGGATACCTGGGTTCCTCTCAGGTCCCGCAGCGGGGAGTTGAACACTCAGGAGTCCTATGTCACGGCGCATCTTGAACTCAAACACGACGATGGACTGAGCAATTACGAAAAAAGTCTCATCGTTCATGAACTGGGACACGCCTTGGGTTTGGAACATCCAGACGGCAAACCCAATTCCCGAAAATATGACGATCGCGACACGGTGATGTCATACAACAAAGGTGGAGCAACGTATGCCGAGTGGTACAGCACGGCCGACATTCAGGCCTTGACCGAAATCTGGGGAGGGCAGAACGAAGGCGATGCCTCCCCGGCAACAACCGATCCATTTCTGATTGATCAACTCGTCAGTGGTGGAGTCAACCTTCCAGACTTCAATCCAGAGGCCGGAGATATTCTCAGTATCGAGCAAGACCTTCTGCCCAAAGCTTCAAAGGCACTCAAAATCGTCAACTCCACGCGGGGTTTGAACAAAGCGGCAGAGAAGCGCAAGCTGCTTGTTTTCGACGATCGCACCAACCAGCTGTATCTCAACCACAACCGCCAATCCGCTGGTTGGGGAGACAACGGCGGTCTTCTCGCCACATTTGCCGACGATGTCTTTTTGATTCGCCAGGACATCCAGCTTGTGTAGTTCAGCTGGCAGGTCCGCTGTCTTGCCAGACTGGGATGAATGTGGACCATCACCCGGCTGCCTTCCCAGACAAAGGCGACACCACCAATCCATCGCGCCAGTCAGATCCGCGAGGAACGTCTGGCCAGTGAGGCGCGTCGGCTGCGCCTGATTCGGAAGGCCAATGGCATTCCCAGTCCCGAAACCTGGATGTGGTGAATGGCGCGCCTGCTTCTGCTCAGCAACGGCCACGGCGAGGATCTCTCGGGGTCACTGCTGGCTCAGCACCTTCAGTCCCTCGGCCATGACGTCAAGGCCCTGCCGCTGGCCGGTCTGGGTCGGCCCTATCAACAGGCCGGCATTCCTCTGTTAGGTAACAGCCATGAATTCAGCACCGGCGGCCTTGGCTACACCAGCCTGCGCGGACGGCTGACCGAACTGATTCAGGGACAAATCCTCTACCTGCTGCGGCGGCTGATCCGCCTGCTGCGCCAGGCCGATCAGGTTGATCTGATCGTGGTGGTCGGTGATGTCATCCCCGTGATCGCCGCCTGGCTGAGTCGCCGCCCGGTGGCCACCTATCTGGTGGCGTATTCAAGCCATTACGAAGGTCGTCTGCGCCTGCCCTGGCCCTGTGGTCCGATGCTCGCCAGCCCGCGCTTTCGTGCAGTGTTCAGCCGCGATCAACTGACGGCCGACGACCTGAGCGAGCAACTCGGGCGGCCCGTGCGCTTCCTCGGCAATCCGTTCATGGACTCCGTGCTCCGTTCCGGCGTTGCCCCTGCCAAGGAAACCGGTTCCCGGGCGGTGATCGGCCTGCTGCCTGGCAGCCGACGCCCGGAACTGGAGCAGAACCTGCTGCGGTTGCTGCAGCTAGCGGAACGCCTGCCGAATGACGAGACCCTGCAGCTTGAACTGGCGCTCGTCTCCAGCCTTGATGACGGCGCACTCGACCACCTTGTCCGCGACGCGGGCTGGTATTTGCAGGGGGAGTGGCTACGGCGCACGGGAGCCCCATCGATTCAGGTGCATCGACAGGGCTTCGAACGGGTTCTGCAGCACAGCGATCTGATCATCGGCATGGCCGGTACGGCTGTTGAACAGGCCGTTGGCTTAGCGAGACCGGTGCTGCAGGTGGCGGGGGACGGCCCCCAGTTCACCGCCGCCTTCGCGGAAGCCCAGCGGCGTCTGCTGGGGCCCACCGTGTTCTGTGCGCCTGGCCCCCCAGGAGAACAGGCAACCCTGGATGCCTCTGCAGCACTGGCCCTGGAGCTGGTCCAACGCAGCCGCACCGACACCACGCTCCAACGCCAATGTCGTCACGAAGCGCAGCGGAGGCTTGGCAGCAGCGGTGGCGGCCTGACAATGGCCACAGAGATCAGCGCCCTGTGCGCCCCTGTTGAACGATGACGGCACCGGCTGAACCGTCCTGGAAGCGCTGGTTGGACCGCCTGCTCATGCTGAACGTGCTGGTGGTGTTTCTCGGCGCTGGCTTCTTTGCCGTCGCCGTCCTCAGCCAGAGCCAGGGCAAGGATGCCCCGATGGACCTGTTTCAGCAGCTCTGGCAGCCGCTGTTCACCCCAGCCATCAGCCTGCTGATCATGGCCGCGCTGACCAGCGGCATCCTCAGCTGGTGGCAGCGTCGAGTGCTGAAGCCAGGCTCGGGTAACGGAAGCTGAAATCGAGTGTTTCCAATCGCTCTGAGGCCACCTGCTGCCCCTCCAACACCACCTTGGCCCCGTCCCCGAGCAGCACCTGAAGCACAGGTCCCGGCACCGGCAGCAGACTCGGCCGGCCAAGACTGCGGCCCAGCTGCTTCGAGAACGTCGCCATCGACGCTGGCTCTGGCGCCACCGCATTGACCACACCGCTCCAGCTGTCGTCAACCAGCGCCTGCTGCAACAAG
>JBGKDR010000230.1:0-5983 GCA_042954225.1 Parasynechococcus sp. | reverse complement strand
GGCGTGTTCACGCAATGCCTGCTCGGTGCCGGGATGGCCACGTCCTGGGCTGCCCAACGCTGCCTCGCCGGAGGAGACGCCTGCCAATGGTTGTCGATCCACCGCACTGCGGCCACGCCTGTGGCTGTTCTGGTTCTGCTGTTTGTTCTTGTCGGAGTGCTGGTCGGAGGTTGGAGCCGCTCCCAGTGGCCTGGTCTGCTGGCCGCTGCTGCCCTGGTTGGCGTCCAGGTGGGGCTTGGCCTGATGACGTTGCGGTTGGGGCTGTCCCAGCCGTTGATCACCGTTGCCCATCAGGCGGTGGCTGCGCTGTTGGTGGCCGTTCTCGCCGCCCTGGCGGTGCGTGGCCCATCTCGCGAGCGGCGGGTTGGGCATGACCTGTCGGATTCCGTTGTTTTGGAGGTTTGTCATGGTTGATTCGACTGTTGCCGCCACCGCTGCTGTTGCGGTCTCACCCTCCAGGGAGGACGTGGTCCCCTCCCGCAAGCGCCTGAAACTTCCGCCCTGGCTGGAGGTTGCTAAACCCCGCCTGATTCCCCTTCTGCTGGCGACCACCCTGGGGGGGATGGCTTTGACGGAGGGCTGGCCCCTGAGTTCACCGCGATTGGTCTGCACACTCGGCGGAGGTGCCCTCGCATCGGCTGCAGCAGGGGTGCTGAATTGCCTGTGGGAGCAGGATCTCGATGCGCGGATGGCGCGCACAAGCGGCCGTGCTCTTCCCTCTGGTCGCTTGTCCCCAACTAGCGCTTTTTTCGGCGCCATCGCTTGCACCCTTGCGGCAGCGATGGTGTTGATCAGTGGGGTCAACTGTCTGGCCGCGGCCTTGTCCTTGCTTGGGTTGTGCAGTTACGTCTTGCTGTACACGGCGCTGCTTAAGCCGCGGACGCCTCAGAACATCGTCATCGGTGGCGTGGCCGGTGCGATTCCACCACTTGTGGGAGCTGCCGCAGCTACGGGACATATCGGTCTTGGAGGTTGGTGGCTGTTCGCTCTGGTGATGGTCTGGACGCCAGCACATTTCTGGGCGCTGGCTCTGTTGCTGCGTGAGGACTACCGCTCTGTGGGCATCCCGATGCTTCCGGTGGTCAAAGGTGCTGCAGTAACAGCCCGCGCCATTCGTCGGTACGGCTGGGCCACTGTTGTGCTGTCCGGCCTTGGTGTGTTCGCACTGCCGAGTGGTGGCTGGTTCTACGGACTCCTTCTGGTTCCCTTCAACGCCAGACTGATCCAGATGGTGCATCGCCTCTCCGACGATCCGGACAGTCTGTCGGGAGCCAAGGGGTTGTTCCGGTGGTCCATCCTTTATCTGTTCGGCATCTGTCTCCTGCTTGTTCTCAGCAGAACAGCCATGGCTTCAGCGCTTGATACGCAGATTTGGATGCTTTTTCAGGTGGGCTGATCGCTCCTTAGATTCGCGCCAGCCCACCTGATGCATCACGCCCGCGATGGCATTGATTGAACTGCAGCAGCTCACCAAGGCCTATGGCAGCGTCAATGCTCTTCAAGGCCTTTCACTCTCAGTACCGGAAGGATGCCTTTATGGGCTGCTTGGTCCGAACGGGGCCGGAAAGACAACCTGTTTGAGGACCCTCGCGACCCTGCTCGCTCCCGACTCCGGTTCGGTTCATGTGGCCGGAATCGATGCCCTTAGTGATCCCCGGGCCGTGCGTCGCGTTCTGGGCTATGTGGCCCAAGAAGTGGCGATCGACAAAATCCTCACCGGCAGGGAGCTGATGCAGCTTCAGGGCGATCTGTATCACCTGCCCAGAGATATTCGTGACCAGCGCATGGTCGAACTGATTGATCAGTTGGGTATGGGCGACTGGATTGATCGACGCTGCGGAACCTATTCCGGGGGCATGCGTCGTCGACTGGATCTGGCGACAGGGTTGCTGCACCGCCCTCAGTTGTTGGTGCTCGATGAACCAACGGTGGGACTCGACATCGAGAGTCGTTCTGCCATCTGGACTCTCCTGCGTGACCTCGTGCAGTCCGGTACGAGCGTTCTGCTGAGCAGCCATTACCTCGAGGAAGTGGAGGCACTGGCGGACCGGATGGCGATCATCGATGCGGGTCGGGTGATTGCCGAAGGCACACCGGAGTCGCTCAAACAGGACCTTGGTGGCGATCGCCTCACGCTGCGGGTCCGAGAGTTCAGTCAGGAGGATGAAGCTCTGCGTGTTCAGGCTCTGCTCCAACCTGTACCAGGAGTCAAGCGGGTCGTGATCAATCGGGCCCAGGGCTATTCGCTCAACCTTGTGATTGAGGGGCAGGAGGTCGTCGGCAGGCTCCGTGATCGTCTCGCGCAGGAAAGCCTGTCGGTCTTCGCCCTCGCTCAGAGCCGCCCCAGCCTCGATGATGTGTACCTGCAGGCGACTGGGCGAACACTGATGGATGCTGAGCTGGCCGTGGCGGGTCAACGGGACCCCAAGCAGGAACGACGTCAGTCGATGTGAGTCCCTCAAGTTTTCTCCCTTTCCGCTTTCGGCCATTGCAATGACCAGTACCAGCCAACCGATCTCATCCAGTCGTGTCCAACCCACGGCGTTGGCTGAGCTCTGGCAGGAAACCGCAGCCCTGACCCGTCGTCTCTTCCTTCAGCTCATCCGTCGTCCGTCCACGTTGGTGGCTGGTGTGCTTCAACCTCTGATCTGGTTGATCCTGTTCGGGGCCCTGTTCGCCAAAGCCCCTGAGGGGTTGTTGCCGGGTGGCATGAGTTACGGCCGTTTCATGGGGGCGGGGGTGATTGTCTTCACCGCCTTCAGTGCGGCCCTGAACGCTGGTCTTCCAGTGATGTTTGACCGTGAATTCGGTTTTCTGAATCGCCTGCTGGTCGCGCCCTTGCGCAGTCGCAGTTCCATTGTTCTGGCGTCTGTCCTGTACATCACAGCTCTGAGTGTCATTCAGAGCATCGCGATCATGGGCACGGCCGCAGTTCTCGGGTATGGATGGCCAGGTGGATCAGGGTTGCTGTTGGTGCTCGTGACCCTGTTGCTGCTTGTTTTTGCGGTGACGGCTCTGAGTCTGGGTTTGGCCTTTGCCTTGCCAGGCCATATCGAGTTGATCGCAGTGATCTTCGTGG
This sequence comes from Parasynechococcus sp., assembly GCA_042954225.1. GTDB lineage: Bacteria > Cyanobacteriota > Cyanobacteriia > PCC-6307 > Cyanobiaceae > Parasynechococcus. The sequence continues at coordinate 2,904 of JBGKDR010000230.1, read as the reverse complement.
CGAACCTGCCACTGCTGTTCGCCAGTACGGCACTGGCTCCCCTGTCGTTCATGCCTCCATGGTTGGGCTGGCTTGCCTCGCTGAATCCACTTACCTTCGCGATTGAACCCATACGGGCCGCCTACCAAGGTCCACTTGATTTGTCCGCGGTTCTGCTTGAGGCCCCTTATGGGGATGTCACCGGTCAGACCTGTCTGCTGGTCTTGGCCGCACTCACCCTGGGACTGTTCCTGTTGATTCGCCCTCTCCTCAACCGAAAACTCACCTGATCCGTGCCCTCCTTGTTTTCATCGATGCCGCCGCGTCAAGCGGCCCTCATTCAGCAAATTCAGGATGCCGAGCAACAGGGCAATGCCCAGTTGAAGACTGTTCTGTGCAGCCAACTGGTGCATCGCTTTGGCGTGGATGCGTTGAACACACTCGACCGTGTGATCGATGACGTCGAGGAGGCTGCTGGCCTAGCCCCTCCAGAAGCTGCAGAAGAGGCGCCATCCCGAGCCGCAGGTCTGTTTGAGCGGTTCAGTGCCACGCTCCGCGTGCGTCCTGAACCAGCAGACACAGCATCGCGACCTCGCCGCGATGGAACGCCACCATTGAGCACCCCACGCTCCCTGCGCCGCTGGCTGCCCGGGTCACAGTCCGATCTTGATCGTCAGGCGTCCTGACCGTCATGGTGGACATCACTCAACGTCTGGATGCACTCCCTAAGGGACTGATCGTGTCCGTCCAGGCCCCTCAGGGATCGCCGATGCGTGATCCCGAGGTGATTGCCGCGATGGCTGAGGCCTCGTTGCGCAATGGGGCTCTGGGAGTGCGTCTCGAAAGTCCGGAGCACATTGGGGCTGTGCGGCGGCGCTGCCCGGACGCCGTGATCATTGGCCTCTGGAAATGTGTGTATCCAGAGTCCTCGGTTTACATCACCCCAGGTTGGCGTGAAATCGAAGCTGTCTGGCGTGCGGGAGCCGATGTCATCGCACTGGATGCCACAGATCGGACCCGGCCGGGATCAGAGGATTTGGCTGCACTCATCCAGCGGGCAAAAACTGAGCTTTCAGCCCCTCTGATGGCCGATGTCGACAGCGTCGACCATGGCCTCAGAGCTGCCAACCTCGGTTGTGACTGGGTTGGAACCACGCTGTACGGCTACACCGAGGCGACTGCAAATCAGAGGCCCCCTGGGCTTCAGCTTCTGCCCGAGCTCAGACGTCAGCTTCCAAGCAGTGTGCGTTTGATCGCTGAGGGAGGGATCGCATCTCCGACTGCCGCTGGAGATGCGATCGCCGCAGGTGCCGACAATGTTGTTGTCGGAACAGCGATCACCGGCGTTGATCTGCAGGTGACCGCCTATTGCCGGCATCTGTCCGGCTGAGAGATCACATCATGCCTGGCATGCCCATGCCTCCCATGCCGGGCATCCCCATACCGCCCATGCCTCCCATACCACCCATGCCTCCCATGGGATCACCGCCCTCGGCTGGGGCTGCTGCAGGGGGCTCGGGCTTGTCGGCGATCACGACTTCCGTGGTGATCAGCAGAGAGGCGATCGAGACGGAGTCCTGAAGCGCGAGACGAACGACCTTGGTCGCATCGACAATCCCCGCAGCTAGGAGATCCTCGTAGGTACCGGTCAGAGCGTTGAAGCCCTGGCCTGATTCGCGCATGGCGGCGATCACCACATCACCGTTCTGGCCGGCATTGGTGGCGATCTGATGAATCGGGGCGGTCAGTGCACGCTGGACGATTTCAACTCCCGTGCGCTGATCGCCTGTCAGCGAGGCTGCAAGGCTGTCCAGGCTGTCAGCCAGGTGCAGCAGTGTGCTGCCACCCCCCGCGACGATTCCTTCCTCGACTGCTGCACGGGTTGCATTCAGAGCATCCTCGATGCGCAGTTTGCGGTTTTTCAGCTCGGTCTCGGTTGGGGCTCCCACCTTGATCACGGCCACGCCGCCGGCCAACTTGGCGATGCGCTCGCTCAGCTTCTCGCGGTCGTAGTCAGAGTCAGTCGCGTCGAGCTCGCGCTTGATCGCGGCCACCCGTTCCTGAACGGCATCACGGTGATCGTCGTTGGCGACGATCGTGGTGCTCTCTTTGGTGATCGTGATTCGGCGGGCTTTGCCAAGATCCGCAAGGGTGACCTTGTCGAGGGTCATCGCCTTGTCTTCGCTGATCACCGTCGCGCCAGTGAGGATGGCGATATCGGCGAGGGCGGCTTTGCGGCGCTCGCCAAACGATGGTGCACGGACCGCTGCCACCTGAAGAACCCCGCGGTTCTTGTTGACCACGAGGGTGGCTAGGGCCTCACCTTCGACCTCTTCGGCAAGGATCACCAGCGGAGTGCTGCTCTTCTGAACTTCCTCGAGCACCGGGACGAGATCGGTGACCGCACTGACCTTGCGATCGGTCAGCAACAGCAGAGCGTTATCGAATTCACAACTCTGACGATCGCCATCGGTGACGAAATATGGGGAGCTGTATCCACGATCGAAGGCCATGCCTTCGGTGACCTCCAGTTCCGTGGCCAGTGATTTGGATTCCTCGACGGTGATGACGCCGTCAACACTGACGCGATCCATGGCTTCGGCAATCATCCGGCCGACTTCGGCGTCGCCGCCGGAACTCACCGTGGCGACCTGGCGGATCGCGTCACCGGCAACCTGTTGGCTGCGTTCGGTCAGGCCACGGACAACGTGGGAAACGGCCTGTTCCATGCCCCGACGGAGTTCCACGGGGCTTGCGCCTGCGGCAGTGTTCCGCAGTCCTTCTCGCACCATCGCCTGGGCGAGCACGGTCGCAGTGGTGGTGCCGTCGCCGGCTTTTTCCTTCGTGCGGGAGGCGACCTGCTGAATCAGCTTGGCCCCGAGATTTTCGAAAGGATCGTCCAGCTCGATTTCACGAGCAATGGTG
>JBGKDR010000229.1:0-8549 GCA_042954225.1 Parasynechococcus sp. | reverse complement strand
CGGGCAGTGTGAGCGTGCCGGGGTCCAGGATCACGCCGTCACGTTCGGCGGCCCAGTGGGGTGAGACGGGGTGCTGAAAGGCATACCCCTCCTTGAGCACGCGCGAGTCCGGAAGATCAAGCAGGGTCTGGATCCGTCCACGGTCGCCGCCATCGTCCAATCCGCTCTGGACCGGTTTCCAGTACGTGGCATTGAGCCCCTGCACCAGCCATGCACTGACAGCGGTTTTGCCAACATCGGTGTCGGTGCCGCAGACCACCACTGGGCGAAGGAATGAACTCATCGGCGGACAAGCAGAAGTTGCAGGTTCCAGGTGAGACTGACCTGCTGGTGGGACCTGTCCCGTGGCCAGGCCTTGAGCAACCGTCGCATGGCCCCTCCCCCGACAGGGGGCTGCTGGGTGGCATTCGCTCCGATGGCAGCGAACCCTCGCAGCAGTACCGAAGGCTCAGCCCCGTGCTGTGTGAACGGCAGCCGCTGATCGAGCAACACGGTGTGGGATCCCGATCCCACGGCCTGCAGCAGCTGATCTGGATCCGGGAACGACAACGCTGTGCAGGGAACCCCAGCCGCTCCGGCGGCCTGATGCCACTGCGGAAAGCTCCCTGCCACAGGCACGGCCAGAGCCAGCACGCCCCCCGGCGCGAGTGCTGCCCCCCAGCGCTGCAGCTGACCCATAGGGTCCCCCAGCCAGTGCAGGCAGAAACTGGAGGCCAGCAACAGGGGCGGCTGGGTCAGCACGGGCAGGCCATGGTCCAGGTCCTGGAGGAGGGTCTCAACCCCAGCGGGCTGCTGCTCGAGCATGGCGGCACTGCCATCGACCCGCAGCACCGATTGGCCGGGGTGGCGCCGCACAATGGCGTTCGCCAGAAGCCCGCTGCCGCTCCCCAGGTCTACCCAGAGGCCATGGGGAACTGCGGCACGGCGGATGTGTTCGGCCAGCCGTTCCGCCACGGCCCGCTGCAGGGGCACGCCGAGGTTGTAGGTCGCGGCCTTGCGTCCGAAATCATCCAGAACCCGCTTGCTCCAGGTGTCCGTCACGCTTCGGTGTTCAACCACTCGGTCACGGTGTTCAGGACCGCGGGTGTGATCAGGGCATGCCCCAGGTTCGACCACGGCTGAACGTTCGGAGGGCGGATGCAGCGATCTCTCAGTTCGTCGACAAGGTCCTGATGCGCCTCCGGCGTGACCACGGCATCAGCACTGCCATGGATCAGCAGGAATCGAGCATCAACAGGGAGCCCGGAGGGGGCACGGTCGGTTGCCTTCAACGTGTGCAGATCGCGGGTCAGGCGCGTCAGCCCCGTGGCGGTGATGCCCGTCTGCAGCAGCCTGTTCGGTGGCAATGCCGAGGACGGAAGGGGATGGGCCACCTGAGCCATGAAGCGCTCCAGCATGGCCAGACCCTCTCCCTGCTCCAGGCTTCTGAACATCCCCTCGAGGCCTGTCTGCAGTCGCCGACCTGGACGCCCATCGGGAATGAACCGTCCGAAGCTGGCCAGCAGGATCAGCTCCGTCGCCTGCGTGAGTGTGGCTTCATCGATCAGATGCCAGCCGAGCGAATGGGCGATCAGCACCCGCCTCTGGGCATCAATCGACCAGTTCGGTTGCTCAGGAGTGGATCCGTCGTAGCCGCGGTTTGCATTGCACCAGATCCAGCCCTTCGCCTCAAAGACGTCCTGCCAATGGCCCCAGGTGCAGGGGGAGCCTGCCCAGCCATGCATGGCGATGACTTGCTTCATGGAGTCCCAAGAGCAGCGACCAGGGTGCTGCAGCTTCCCTCCGGCAAATCCCGGCGCAGCACCAGACGAAGCCTCGATGCCCCCTCGGGAACGGTCGGGGGGCGGATGGCGATGGTCAGCAAGCCCTTCTCCTCCAGCTGTTGCTGGCGGTCAAGAGCTGCCTGATCACTGCCCATGACCAATGGCAGAACAGGTCCGTCACCGTTCGGTCGCGCCCAGCCAGCCTCGACGAGGCGGTCGCGCCAGGTCTGGGCGCGTCGGATCAGTTGATCGCCCCAGTGCGGATGCTGCTCGATCAATTGCAACGCCCGCAGGGCCCCTGCGGCGAGAGGTGGCGCCAGGGCCGTGGTGTAGCGGAACGCCCCACTGCTCTGGAGAAGTTGTTCTCCGAGTTGGCCGTCGCACGCCAGGAATGCTCCTCCACTGCCGAAGGCTTTGCCGAAGGTGCCGCTGATCAGCGTGACGGGGGTTGAGAGCCCGTGGCACAGCCCTCGGCCCCCGTCGCCCAGAACGCCCAGGGCATGGGCTTCATCCACCAGCAGTGCCGCGTCATGGGCGGCGCAGAGTGCACCGATCGCCTCCAGGTCCGGACTGGTTCCCTCCATGCTGAAGAGACTTTCCGTCACCACCACGAGGGGGGGCTTGGCCTGACGGAGGCGCTGCGCCAGGTGGTCGATGTCGTTATGGCGGTAGCGGATCAGACGCGCCCCAGAGGCGCGGATCCCCACCAGCAGGGAGTGGTGGATCAGCCGGTCGGCAATCACCGTGGTGTGTCGGTCTGCCAGGGCGCTGAGGGCGGCGAGGTTGGCCTGAAAACCACTGGGATACAGCAGCACACGGTCGCGGTTCAGCCAGGCGCCGATCGCTTCCTCCAGATGGCTGTGGCTTGGCCGTGTGCCCGTCACAAGCCGGGATCCTCCGGAGCCGAGGCCCTGGTCCCTCAGCTCCTGTTCCGCTGCAGCCACAACCTCCGGGTGCCGGCTGAGGCCGAGGTAATCGTTGCTGGCCAGATCGAGCAGGGGCTGTGGCTGGCCGGGGCCCGCAAGCATCCAGGGCTCCTCGCCGCGCATCCACGTGCGCAGGTGCCGGCGGCGGGTGGCAGGGACATCAGCCATTGGCACAGTCTGGAATGACCGACGCCCCAGGATGGTGCGATCGAGGTCACGTTCGGCATGTCCAGGGATCGCTTCACCCTGTTGTTTCCGCTGTGGACCGTGATCGGAGCAGGGCTGTCGTTGCTGCTGCCCGAGCTGTTCACCTGGTTTCGCGGTCTCTGGATCACCGTCGGGTTGGGGGTGATCATGCTGGGGATGGGGCTGGGCTTGACGCCCCAGGATTTCCTGCGCGTCGGCCAGCACCCTCGGCCGGTGCTGATCGGAGCGCTGTCGCAGTTCCTGGTGATGCCCCTGCTGGCTGCAGCCCTGGCGGCCGTCCTCGGCTTGCCGGCACCTCTGGCGGTTGGCTTGATTCTTGTGGGCTGCTGTCCGGGAGGAACGGCCAGCAATGTTGTCGCCCTGATCGCACGGGCGGATGTGGCCCTGTCGGTGGTGATGACCATGGTCAGCACCTCTCTGGCCGTGGTGCTCACGCCGCGGTTCACCGAGGCTCTGGCCAGTCAGTACGTGCCGGTCGATGCCTGGGCGTTGCTGTTGAAGGTTCTCCAGGTGGTGGTGGTGCCCGTGACCGTCGGCGTTCTGTTGAAGCAGGGGGTGCCCCAGCTGGCACGACGCATGGAACCGGTGATGCCACCGCTGGCTGTGGTGGCCATCGTTCTGATCGTGTCGAGCATCGTCGGCAGTCAACGTGATGTGTTGCTCGATCAGGGCATCGCTTTGGTGATCGCTTGCGTCCTTCTCCATGCCGGGGGATTTCTGCTCGGTTGGCTCATTCCCCGTGTCCTTGGAGAGGCTGCACCGACCTGTCGCACGATCAGCCTCGAGGTCGGAATGCAGAATTCCGGCCTGGCGGTCGTTCTGGCCAGAACAGGATTCAGCAACCCGCTGACGGCGCTCCCCGGTGCGATTTCTGCTGTTGTCCACTGCATCATCGGCAGCGCGCTGGCTGGACTCTGGCGACGCAGGGATCAGATGCCGACGCGTCCGTGATGCATCTGACTGAGCAGACGGGCGGCCAGTCCTCGGGACACCTGTCGCTCCACCAGCAGGGTGCAGACCCAGTCGAACAGGGGCTGCGCCTCCGGCAGTTCCGCCAGCCGACGCTCCAGCCTGAGCACGTCATCGGCGCTGCGGCAGCCCCGAAGGGCATCGATCAGTGTGTCGTTGGAGGGGACGGAGCTGAGCAGGTTGCCGGCGGTCATCGCAGCCAGAGTTCGCGCACTGCCTTCGTCATGGCATCGATCGAGGGCCACTGTCATCACTCGGGGACCCACAGACCATGGATTCGTGCCGGCTGGGCAAAAAAAAAGCCCTGACGGCGCGCCAGAGCTCGAGCATTCTCTGGAAACAAACTATGAAGAAATCTTCCGATTGGTCAAACCTGATTTCCACTGGTGATGAACGCGATCGTTCTGGCTTATCGGAATCCTTCGGCCCTGGGCTTCAGCCGCCATCTTTAGGATTTCGTGATGGAACAAGCATCACCGGTGTCGTCCAGCAACAGATCCGGGGATGCAGTGCGGGATGCGCAACTGGATCCAGCTGACATTTTTCCTTTTCCCCTCGATGACTTTCAGCTGGAGGCCATCGATGCCCTGAACCAGGGTCACTCCGTGGTCGTGAGTGCCCCCACAGGGTCGGGAAAAACCCTGGTCGGTGAGTACGCCATCGTCCGGGCCCTGGCCCATGGCCAGAAGGTGTTTTACACAACGCCGCTCAAGGCCCTCTCCAACCAGAAACTGCGCGATTTCCGTGAGCAGTTCGGTGAGGATCGTGTCGGGCTGATGACCGGTGACCTCAGCGTCAACCGTGAGGCCTCGATCGTGGTCATGACCACGGAGATCTTCCGCAACATGCTGTACGCCGAGGCGGATCAGCAGGACGACCCCCTGGCCGACGTGGAAGCGGTCGTCCTGGATGAGTGTCACTACATGAATGACTCCCAGCGGGGCACGGTCTGGGAGGAATCGATCATTCACTGTCCGCCGCCGGTGCAGCTGGTCGCCCTGTCGGCCACCGTCGCCAATGCCGGCCAGCTCACCGACTGGATTGAGCAGGTCCACGGCCCGACCACGCTGGTCATGAGCGACCATCGGCCTGTCCCGCTGCAGTTCAGCTTCTGCAGTGCCAAGGGATTGCATCCTCTGCTGAACGAGGCGGGCACCGGACTGCATCCCAACTGCAAGGTCTGGAGGGCCCCCAAGGGGCACAAGCGCAAAGGGCGCTCCGCGAAGCCGCCTCAGCCTGAACCGCCACCGATCGGATTTGTGGTCGCGCAGATGGCCGAGAGGGATATGCTCCCGGCGATCTATTTCATCTTCAGTCGACGCGGGTGTGACAAGGCGGTCCGAGACCTTGGTGGGATCTGTCTGGTCACACCGGAGGAGCAGGCCAGGATCACAGCACGGCTGCTCCGCTACACCGACGAGAACCCTGAAGCGGTCCGCGATGGGATTCACCCCGATGCCCTGCAGCGGGGGATCGCCGCCCATCACGCCGGTGTCTTGCCGGCCTGGAAAGAACTGATTGAGGAGTTGTTCCAGCAGGGGCTGGTGAAGGTGGTCTTTGCGACGGAAACCCTGGCGGCCGGCATCAACATGCCCGCCCGCAGCACCGTGATTGCCGCATTGTCCAAGCGCACTGAGCGGGGCCATCGCCCCTTGATGGGCAGTGAATTCCTGCAGATGGCGGGTCGTGCCGGACGACGTGGTCTCGACTCCAAGGGCTATGTCGTCACGGTTCAGAGTCGTTTCGAGGGCGTGCGGGAAGCCGGGCAGCTGGCGACAAGCCCGGCCGATCCGCTGGTGAGTCAGTTCACCCCCAGCTACGGGATGGTGCTCAACCTCCTGCAGCGACACGATCTCGCCAAGGCACGTGAGTTGGTGGAGCGCAGTTTCGGCCGCTATCTGGCCAGCCTCGATCTGGTGGAAGAGCAGGACACCCTGACGCAGCTGCGGTTGCAGCTCGGGCAGTTGGAAGGGGTGGCGGGAGATGTGCCCTGGGAGGACTTCGAGGCCTACGAAAAGCTGCGCGCGAGGCTGCGGGAGGAACGGCGTCTGTTGCGGATCCTGCAGCAGCAGGCTGAAGAGACCCTGGCCAATGAACTGACCCTGGCCCTGCAGTTCGCCAGCCCGGGAACCCTGGTCAGTCTGAAGTCACCCCAATTGCGCGGTCGTGTGTGTCCGGCGGTGATCGTGGACAAGGTGGATGGTCCGGGTCAGTTCCCGCTTCTGCTTTGCCTGACCGATGACAACGTCTGGATCCTGCTCCCCTGCCAGTCGGTGGTCAGTCTCCATGCGGAATTGAGCTGCCTTCAGGTCGATGCCGTGGAGGCCCCTGAGCTGCAGCGCAGCGGGGAGCTGCGCCACGGCGATCAGGCCAGCGGAGGCCTTGCCCTTGCCGTGGCGCATATGGCCCGGCGCCACGACATGACTACACCGCAATACGACCTGGCCGGCGAAGTGCTCACGCAGGCCCGTCTGGTCCACGAACTCGAGCAGGAACAGGAACAGCATCCGGCCCATCGCTGGGGTGATCGCAAGCAGCTCAAGAAACATCGACGCCGGATGGAGGAGCTGGAGGCGGAGATCGAAGAGCGGCAGCATCTGCTGCACCATCGCGCCAACCGCCACTGGAAAACCTTCCTGGCCCTGCGCGACATCCTTCAGCAGTTCGGTTGCCTGAAGGACCTTGACCCCACGGAGATCGGCCGCACCGTGGCGGCCCTGCGGGGCGATAACGAACTCTGGCTTGGCCTGGCTCTGATGAGTGGTCATCTCGATGAGCTCGCGCCTCCTGATCTGGCCGCGGTGTTCGAGGCGATCAGCACGGAGGTCAACCGACCCGACCTCTGGAGTGGCTACCCCCCACCGCCTGCGGCGGAGGAAGCGCTCCACGATCTGTCCGGCTTGCGCCGGGAGCTGCTCCGGGCCCAGGAGCGAGCAGGAGTCGTGGTGCCAGCCTGGTGGGAGCCGGAGTTGATGGGCCTGGTGGAGGCTTGGGCACGGGGCACCCCCTGGACTGACCTCATCGCCAACACCTCACTGGATGAGGGTGATGTGGTTCGAATCATGCGTCGCACTGTGGACCTGTTGTCTCAGGTGCCCTATTGCGAAGCGATCAGTGAGCAGCTGAGACAGACGGCCCGCCAGGCGCTCAAGGCGATCAACCGCTTCCCGGTGGCCGAGGCGGAGGATCTGCAGGCCTCCAACGGCGACCAGAACCCGGCAACCGAACGGGCTGCCTGACTCAGGGTTGCTGGGGGGTGGCCATGGCCAGCGGATCGACGATGGCGTCGAACGCATCAGCACTGATGTGACCGAGCTCGAGGGCGGCATCGCGCAGGGTCCCGCCGGTCCTGTGGGCGTGCTGTGCGATGGCACTGGCTTTCTCATAGCCGATGCTCGGTGTCAGAGCGGTCACCAGCATCAGTGAGCGTTCCAGCAGGCGGCCGATCTGCTCGCGATCCGGTTCCAGGCCCTCGACCAGGTTGCGTCGGAAACTGTCGGCAGCATCGCCCAACAGGCGGATGCTCTGAAGCAGGTTGAAGCCCAGGAGAGGTTTGTACACGTTCATCTGCAGATGTCCTCCTGCCCCAGCGGCAGCGACGGCTGCATCGAGACCGATCACCTGGGTGCAGACCATGGCCAGTGCTTCGCACTGGGTGGGATTGATCTTGCCGGGCATGATCGAACTGCCGGGCTCATTGGCGGGGAGCCGCAGTTCGCCGAGACCGGCCCTCGGCCCGCAGCCGAGCAGGCGCACGTCATTGGCGATGCGCAGCAGAGCCACCGCCAGCAGTCTGAGCTGCCCCATGCTGTGCACCAGGGCGTCGTGCCCCGCCATCACCGCAAACAGGTTGTCGGCAGGGCGGAACGGAAGACCGGTTTGGCGTTGGAGATCGTCCGCCACCGCTGATGCGAATCCCGGCGGCGTGTTGAGTCCCGTGCCCACGGCCGTCCCTCCGAGGGGCAGGGCCGTGAGGGAGTCCAGGCTGCTTTCAATCCAGCCGTGGCATTGCTGCAGTTGATCCCGCCATGCGGACACCTCATCCCCCAGTCGCAGCGGAACCGCATCCTGGAGGTGGGTGCGGCCGATCTTGACGATCGACATCCAGTCCTGTGCCTTGCGATCCAGGGCCTGGATCAGCGCACTGAGCTGGGGGAGGAGCGTTGTCTGGATCTGCTGCGCTGCTGCGATATGGATCCCGGCTGGAAAGACGTCGTTGGTGGATTGCGACCGATTGACGTGATCGTTGGGATGCACCGGCCGGTGGCTGCCCAGCTCTTCGTGGCGTTCTCGCGAGACGAGGTTGCTGATCACCTCATTGACGTTCATGTTCGTCTGGGTGCCACTGCCGGTCTGCCAGACCTTCAGGGGAAACTCCCTGTCGTGCTGTCCAGCGGCAATGGCATCGGCCGCGGTGCTGATCAGGGCCGCGAGATCGGGATCCAACAGCCCATGCGTCGCATTCACCGTGGCGCAGGCTCGTTTGATTCGTGCCAAGGCGTGGATCAGCTCCCGCGGGATCCGCTCCTCTCCGATGGCGAAATTCTCGAGGGAGCGCTGGGTCTGAGCTCCCCAGAGCGCATCGGCGTCCACTTCGACGGCACCGAGGCTGTCGCGTTCGATTCGGACGGAGCGGGTGGTCATCGGCTGGCGGTCAGCACGCTTGGGCAACGTCCTGATCATC
>JBGKDR010000228.1:0-7621 GCA_042954225.1 Parasynechococcus sp. | reverse complement strand
TTGAGACGAAGTTCTGCTTCGTCAGCGAAAGCCGGCAGCACATGCAACAGGTTGGGCATGCTGCGGCTGGGAGCCTGATCAAGGTTGGCCATAAACGGCTTGGGACAGCGCCGGGATCCTACGGGGCGCAAGGCGAGACACCCTTCAAATCGGTCAAGGCCTCGAGTTTTGCGTCCAGGTACTTCAGGAAGGGAGCGCTATCAAGTGGCCGGCCACTGATCTGCTGAACCAACTCTTCGGCATTTAGCGCACGGCCAATGGGGTGCACATGCTCCCGCAACCAGCCCAGAAGAGGCGTGATATCCCCTGAGGCGACATGCTGTTCCGGGGCCCCGATCGCCTCGGTCATCGCTTCGCTGAGCTGCGCACTGATCAGGTGACCGAGCAGATAGGACGGGAAATATCCGAACAGTCCCTCGGACCAGTGGACATCCTGAAGGCATCCTTCGGCATCGCTGGCCGGGGTCACCCCCAGCAGCTCCCCATAACGCCTGTTCCATTCCATCGGGAGATCCTCCACCGGAAGCCCCTGCTCCAGCAAAGCGATCTCCAGGTCGGTTCGGATGAGGATGTGCAGCCCGTAACTGAGCTCGTCCGCCTCCACGCGGTTCAACCCTGGAGCCATGGGATTCATGGCTGCCCAGAGATCCTCCGGGCCACTGAGCGGAGCACCTGCATCCCGGAACCCCTGCCACCACTGTTGAGCAAAGGCCCTGCTTCGGGCGACCCGGTTTTCCCAGAACAGCGACTGGCTCTCATGCACCGCCATCGACGTCGCCTGTCCCAACGGCCAGGCAAACCACTGATGACGCTGATCAGGCAGTCCCTGCTCATAGAGGGAATGCCCCCATTCATGGGCGGTGGCCAGGAAGCAGGACAGCGGCTGGCCCTTCACCACGCGGGTGGTGATTCGATAGTCACTGGGGCCAAGGGTGATCGAGAACGGATGCGGTGATCGCGCCACCGCCGTGATTTGATCCGACCGGCCCCATGTCCGGAGCAGGGTGTCACACAACGTCTGCTGGGCAGACTCGGCAAGGTCCCAAGCCGCCATGCGTGGTCTCGGAGCCGTGCTGGACCGCGCTACAAGCTCGGGAAGACGTTTCCGAAGAGGCGCGAACACCTCATTGAGGCGGTTCAGAGTGAGATCGGGCTCGAAGGGTTGCGCAAGCGTTTCCCAAATGGAGCGGGGCTCATCGAGTTGCCGCGCCTGCTCCTGACGGAGCTCGATCAAGTTCTGAAGAGCCGGGGCGAACAGAGGAAAGTCAGCCGCTCGGCGGGCCTGCTGCCAGAGGCTGTATCCCTCGGACTTCGCCGTCGCTAAAGCAGCGACCAGAGCTGGATCCAGGGCCTGCTGCCTGCGGAGATCCTGCTCAAGCAGGTCAAGGTTGCGTCCACGGGCCTGATGATCCGGCGCCAGCGGTGTCTCGGCCCAGTCCTGGCGAGCGGCGGCGATCAGATCCGCGTAAACGGGAGCCCGTTGCCGGGCATGCAGCTGGCGAGCCAGCAGAGTGAGCTGTTCACCACGCCAATCCGCACCTGCGCTGGGCATACCAGTGTTCTGGTCCCAGTAGAGGGTGCTTTGAATGGAACCGAGCAGTTGCGTTTCACGCAGGTAGTCGCCCAGTGCATCCCAGGGCGTGGACGAATGCTTCAAGCCGCTGCATCAGACAGTCGAGCCATCATGGCGAGACGCACCTCCAACCCACGTGCGAGAGGAAGGCAGCACAACAGTCGCCGCGTGACTATTGATGAGAAGAATGCTTGTCACACCATGCCGCCCCTTTCATCAAGCGCGTCTTTGAAAAGCTTTCTCAAGGCGATCCTTGAGAGCCCCGATCTGCAAGAGGCGATGCAGGAGGAGATCAGCACAGAGCAGCTTGTGGAGATTGCCGCCAAGCACGGCCATCAAGTCAGTGTTGATGAAGTGAATGCAAATCCCCTGTGGCAAGCGGGAGGATTCAAGTACCTCGTCTAATTGCAGCCAACTGGAGCAACACAACCCTGGCGCCTGGCGATGCACCAAGGCCATGCTGTTGGCATTGGATGCCACTGCTGATGATGCGCAGGCTGCTGATGCGGATGACCCTGGCGATCGCGCTACCCCTGGCGCTGTGGCCGATCAAGCTGATGTACCGGACCCCACGGACTTATCAGTAGTGATTGAAGAGACACGGCAACGCTCGTGGCAAAGCTGGTCGAGTGAAGGGCGACCGGTGAGCTTGAGGCGTGCATCGGCCCAAAGCGCGTAGACCCAATCAGTCAATCGGCCAACAAGAGGCCAGGTGGTGGGGGCATACAGCCATCCCAGTCCAATCAAGCGATACGCCGTCCGGAAAACAGCGACGTCCGTCACCACGTCACCAGAGGCGCTGATGGCATGGATCCGGCCCATGGCCTGGCGGTAGTCAATCCCTTCGTGTCGACTGGGGTCGTAATCAGCTGCATCAATGTCAACGAAGGCAAGTCGTCCCTGGCGATCTCTGCCCTGAAGAAAACGGACCTCTCGGAGACACAGGGGGCAGCCACCGTCGTACAGCAGGGTGAGCTCCGGTCCTTGAGCAGAGGTCATGGCACCGCCAAATGAGGCAGTCAGTCTGGCGTCGGATCACGCCAAATGAGACCATCCGGTTGATTGGATCAAGGGCACAGGGGATTCACAGCAGAGGCATCGTTGAACTCAGCAGGTTTCTGAATAAAGATGGATTTTGAAGTTGGAACAGGAATGATGATGTTGGCCTGCTCGGCATAAACGAGAAGATCCTGATTGATTCGATCGACAGCCTTAAGAAACGCTGCGTAAGTGGCGTGAAAAGCCCGAAAGTCGAAGTAATATTCATAACTGTAATCGGCGACCTGCAAGAGTTCACAACTGCCAAAGGCAATCTCCTGATCTCGGCTGACAATGGACTGAATATCTTCAGGAATACGGCGGCGAACTTGATCAGATGTCTGGAACGCAACCCGAAAGACAACCCTTGACATCAGGACCTGGGCAATGATCTGTTTGAACCGAACAAACAGCGCTTTTCGCATCGACAGGTAATCATCCCAACAGGAAAAATCGCCATAACCAAAGCCAACAATCGTGATCACATCACCTGAGGTTTGCTCAAGGTCAACATGGGTACCGGCAAGGCCCTCGACTGATTCGAGGTGGCGATTGAGGAAAAAGATGAGCTGATTGATTTGCCCCGACGACATCGTTCGATCCAGGGGCATGCGAATTTCGACCCCCTGACGATGGTCCGAGACCGCATGTCGTGCTCGATCAGAGAAGTTGACAATGATGGAATCGTCAGCGATAGAGTTTGGGATCGCAACGGTGCTCGTCAGAGTCTTCAGCTCGATGGAGCGCAGACCAATCTTCGTGACGAAGCCAAGATAGTCGCCGATTCTGCAGAATTCACCCACCCGCAAGGGTCGATCGGTCTGAATCGAAAAACCAGCAAAAAGATTACTGAGCAACTTGGATGCGCCAAGGGCGATGGCCAGTCCAGGAACCGATGACAACGCCAGAACCAGACTTCCAGGCAAGCCCAGCTGGATCAACATCTGGTACACCAAAAGCAGAGCCACAATTCCAGACAAGGCGCGACTGATCGGCTGCACCCGACTCCGCCAACGCTGCAACCTGGACGGCGCCATCAGGCCGCGCACGCGGAGGAAAGCCTGCGTTGCAGACTGTCCGAACGACTCAAAGAAATAGAACGCCAGCAGACAAGCTGATAGGCACCAAGCGACGTAAAAGAAATAAATGGAAATCACCAAAGGTGATCCAGTGAAATGGATATAATCATCGACAAATAACTTGGCAAGTCTTGTCAACGGGAGGATCGGAAAAACGTAGAGAACACGTCGCCAGGCAACAGAATTGCCTGACCACAGCGCATCATCTTCGACCTTCTTTAACGAATCATCTAACTGATTATCCTGGTTCAGATGACTGGTCATCAACAGGGAGAGCAGGCGAATGACCACCACCAGATACGACGCAATCACCACCAACGCCATCAGGATCTGAAACAGCGTTTGCCCAGCAATCAGATCAACTTCAATCCAGTCATGCAGCCAAAGAGGTAAACGCAAATACCACTTCGGCGGAACGAGGTGACCAGGGGTACGGATGAAATTGCGATAGAAGTCAGGCGTTGCAAATGGGACACCCTGAAGTCGTTCAGCTTCCCCCTCAATATCCGAGAAAAATTCAGCAGACTGCAGCACAGTTGAAGGAGAAAAATACCAGTCATTTCCCTCCATCTCTGCATTGCTTGCCAACACAATTCCAGTCCCGGGAAGCCTCCAGGCCAGAACATCTTTTTGAATCACACCATTGGCCAACGCCTGAATCGCCGCTTGATCAGGCAGCTCAATGGGTCTGCGGCTATGGGAGAAGACATAATCCAGAACCATCTTCAACTCGATAGCCGACTCATCGACCAGGTCGCGCCGGACACTCTCGGGATAGCCGGATCCGTTGAGAGCCTTGATGGCGAGATTGAACAGATCATTGACATCATCAATGCGTTCCTGCATCGATGGGCTCCACCCCAGCCCCGGGTCGGTTCGAGCATCCGATCGGATTGCCTCGATCTCAAGCCCCACCTTGGCCATCACGGCATAGAAATTCAGCAGCGTTTCTGTGGGTGTTCGATCTTCAACATGGCCAATCTGCGAGTCATCCCAGTAGAGAGCGACCCGTTCAAGGTCGGGATAAAAGGGCTGGTCTGTTAAACGAATGATCGGCCGCAGATCCGACGCAGCCAATCCGGACATTGCGGATCGCGGAGTCTCCACAGCGCGACTTGCCACAGCAAGAGACAGCGATAAGACCAGCGTGAAGAGAACGGCAGGACCAACTCTGAACAGACGACGCACCACCCCAGACAACGACAATCGATGGATTCTCCGGGTCATCCTCGCTTGAACCTTCAAGCAGAACGCTGCATCCGGGACTGGGACGACGCGTCAGCTACTGGCCGTCGTCGCGAGCGGTATCGAAGCAGTTGGGAGCGTGCTTTGAGATGGCGACGGGAGCGACAGGGTCGGCGATAAAGATCAGAATTGCTCTTCCAACGCCGTGGATAGGGCCAACTTCGCTTCAAGGCTGCGGAATTGGTGGTTCGGCAACACCACCATTGATGCAGCCAATAGACACAAAACGCGCTGATCAATCCAGACATTCCAGACAGGTTGAGGCGCGAGCATTCATCCGATCTTTCAAATTTAAACGTGGCCAGTCGGCCACTCAAGACCACCGTTGCATCATTCATCGCTGATCTGATGAAGCCGGTCAATCAGGAGATCGACCTCCGTGTCCACGCCATCCCCCGTCTCCCAGGCATGGGGATCAAACCGATCCTGGATGGCTTGATTGAGCCGAGCGGAACTGCGCAGATTGAGCAGGGTCTGCGGTGACGTCGCCTCCGTCTGAAGGAACCGCTGGGGCGGAGCACTGTCACGGGGCTGCCCAATGAGATGGCAGGCGATTTGTCGCATGCTCCCTCTGGCCCGGTGCTCCCAGAGATAGACGGCTTGCCAGACCCCCAACACCAATCGAGCGTTCTCCACGCTGAGGGTCATGGTCTGGGCGGTCAGCGCGGTGCGGATATGCGCGGGCATGTCATCAAACCCCTCGTCGTCATGTCGATAGGCATGACGGTGACCCGCTCCATCCAAGGGGCCCCGACCATCCTGGGGAACCACGGCGTCCATCCAGGCCGCGAGATCACTCAGAACACGGGGGTCGGCATTTTCATTGATCGTGAGGCTGGCGCTGGTGTGCAGGCAGGTGAGATGCAGCACCCCCTGATCCAGTCCGGTCCCGGCGATCCAGGCATTCAGCAGGTCATTCAGAGCCGTGAAGCCGGGCCCTTGCGTTTTGAGCTCCAACCGATGCAGACGCTGAACCATCTCCATGACGCCGGGCAGAGCTGTATTTATCCATAGCGTGACGTCAGGAATCCCCCCTGCCATGGCGGCCCAGCCTCTCGATGCGATGCAACTGCAAGCCCTGCCGAGCAAGCTGCCGGCCTGGCAACGCGTGGACAACACGCTGCAGCGCAACTTCCTCTTCGATGATTTCGTTGAGGCCTTCGGTTTTATGACCCGCGTCGCCCTGCTGGCGGAGCACCGCAACCATCATCCGGAGTGGAGCAACGTCTACAACCGGGTGTCGATCACCCTCACCACCCACGACACCGGCGGGTTGAGTGATCTGGATATCGACATGGCTCAAGCAATCGATGCTCTGCTGCCAGCATGAGCAGACACGACTGAATGCCATGACGACCGCCCCTGTCCCCACCGGGGTTCCTGTCACCATCCTCAGTGGCTTTCTTGGAGCCGGTAAGACCACCCTGCTCAATCACATCCTCAGCAACCAGCAGGGGGTGAAGACTGCAGTCCTGGTGAATGAATTCGGAGAGATCGGAATCGATAACGACCTCGTGGTCAGCACCGGGGAAGAGATGGTTGAACTCAGCAATGGCTGCATCTGCTGCTCCATCAACGGCGAACTGATGGATGCCGTGGACCGGATCCTGGAGCGACCGGATCCCTTGGATTACATCGTTGTAGAGACCACCGGTCTGGCGGATCCCCTGCCGGTGGCGATGACCTTTCTGGGCAGCGAATTACGAGATCAGACCAGGCTGGATTCGATCATCACCCTGATCGACGCCGAGAATTTCGAGGAGAGCCTTCTGGCCTCGGAGATCGGCAGAGCCCAGGTGATCTATGGCGACATCCTGCTGCTGAACAAATGTGATCTGGTCTCTGAAGAGCGCTTGGCAGGCATCGAATCACAGCTGCGCGAGGTGAAGAATGACGCCAGGATTCTGCGTTCGGTGAAAGGCGACGTGCCGCTGGCGCTGCTGCTGAGCGTGGGCCTGTTCGAATCCGACAAGGTCACCAGCAGCGCTGACGACCCGAGCCTGGATCACAGCGATTGTGACCATGACCACGGCCATTGCAGCCACGACCATGACGACCATGGCCACAGCCACCACGACCATGGCCACAGCCACCACGGCCATGAGCACCATCATCACGACCACGACCACGGGGAGCACGCGGATCAGCTCGCCATCGAGGGCTACACATCGTTGTCCTTTCAGAGTGATGGGCCCTTTGCGCTGCGAAAGTTCCAGAATTTTCTTGACAACCAGATGCCTGCGGAAGTCTTCCGAGCCAAAGGCATCCTCTGGTTCAACGAGAGTGAGCGGCGTCATGTGTTCCATCTGGCCGGAAAGCGCTTCTCGATCGACGACAGCGACTGGACCGGCGACCGAAAGAATCAGCTGGTGCTGATCGGCAAGGAGATTGACCACGACAAGCTGCGTCGTCAGCTCCAGGCTTGTGTCGCGAAGGACGCTGGTAAAGGATTTCTCTGAACGTTCACAAGCGGTGCAACCGGACTAGGGTGCGCTCATGCCTGAGCTTTTGATGCCTGAGCCCTTTGCTCTGATCGCGCTTCTCTTGATCTGCAGTCTGCTGATCTGGCTGCTCCTTGATTCCGATGACGACAACAGCGGTGGCGGACTCCATGAACCGGTCCTGATTCCAATCCCTGTGCGCCACTCGCAGCGCTGATCAGCCCGATTCGGCTCAAAGACAGCAC
>JBGKDR010000227.1:0-1594 GCA_042954225.1 Parasynechococcus sp. | reverse complement strand
CGCAGCTGTTCCTGGATGGGCTCCTGCCAGATCGCTTCTCCGTCCTGGAGACTCCAGTGCAGATCATTGATCTGCTCCCACATCTCCGTGGTGATCACGTCACGGATCTGGCGTGCGTTTTCCCTGGCCATCGCGATGCAGCTCACGATGCTGTTGGGGTTGTTGCGGTCCAGCAGCAGGAAACGGATCACCTGTTTGGGGGTTCCCTCTGGATACGCCGCATCGAAGCTGCGTCGATCTCCCGTGGCCTCCACCAGCGGAAGCCAGGGTTCGGCACTGCCCGGCGGGCAATCCAGTGCCATGCCTTCGCTCACCTCCAGGAAGCGTGAGATGTTTTCGGCGCGTTCGAGATAGCGGTTGATCCAGTAGAGGGAGTCAGCGACGCGGCTCAGCACGGCACGACCTCCCTGGGTTGCTCAGCGTTGATCCGTTGTTCATCCACGATCCAGGTGTCCTTGCAGCCTCCGCCCGGGGATGAATTCACCACCAGTGACCCCCGTTTCAGGGCCACGCGCGTCAGGCCGCCGGGGCTGACCCAGCTTGTTCTGCCGCGGAGCACGTACGGACGCAGATCGACGTGGCAGGGGTAGAGCTCACCGTCACTGAGGGAGGGAACCGTCGACAGTTGCAGGGTGGGTTGCGCGATGAAGTTGCGGGGGTTGGCGCGGATCTTGGTGTCGAACTCGGCCAGTTCCGATCGGCTCGCCTGGGGGCCGATCAGCATCCCGTAGCCCCCGGCTTCCGCGACCGATTTCACCACCAGCTGTTCGAGGTGTTCCAGCACATAGCGGCGGTCATCGGGCCGCGCACAGAGATAGGTGGGAACGTTCTCGATGATCGGCTCCTCATCGAGGTAGTAGCGGATCATGGCCGGCACGTGGGCGTAGATCAGCTTGTCGTCGGCGACGCCCGTGCCAGGGGCATTGGCAATGGCCACACGGCCCTCTCGCAGCACGTCGATCAGGCCAGGAACGCCCAGCATTGAGTCGCGTCGGAACACCGTGGGATCGAGAAAATCGTCGTCGATGCGGCGGTAGATCACATCGATGGGCTTGAGCCCATTGGTGCTGCGCATCCAGACCCGGCCGGCCTCGCAGACCAGGTCGCGCCCCTCCACCAGAGGAATGCCCATCTGCTGGGCCAGGTAGCTGTGCTCGAAGTAGGCGCTGTTGAAGACACCGGGGGTCAGGATCGCCACCCGTGGACTGTCACTCCAGGGCGCCAGGTCCTGAAGGGTGCGCAGCAGATGGGAGGGATAGTCGTCGATCGGTTGAACGGCACGGCCTTCGAACAGGCCGGGGAACAACCGTTTCATCACCCGACGGTTCTCGAGGAAATAGGCCACGCCGGAGGGGCAGCGCAGGTTGTCCTCCAGCACACGCCAGGTGCCCTCGCCATCACGGATCAGGTCCAACCCCGAGATGTGGCACCACCGGTTGAGCGGCAGGGTGATGCCTTGCATCTGCGGTCGCCACCCCGATGAGCTTTCAACGTCTTCACGAGGGATCACACCGTCGTTGAGGATCTGCTGGGGTCCGTAGATGTCGGCGAGGAAACAGTCGATCGCCTCCAGACGCTGCAGCAGGCCCCGTTC
>JBGKDR010000226.1:0-2469 GCA_042954225.1 Parasynechococcus sp. | reverse complement strand
CAGCACGATCTGCCCATCGGAGGCCGTCACCTCCTTGAGCACCGCTTTGAGCCGTTCTTCGAATTCACCGCGGTACTTGGCCCCAGCGATCAGGGCGCCCATGTCGAGGGCGATCAGCTGTCGATTCTGCAAAGCCTGCGGAACGTCACCATTGACGATGCGCTGCGCCAGCCCTTCAACGATCGCTGTTTTGCCAACGCCCGGTTCACCGATCAACACCGGGTTGTTCTTCGTGCGGCGGCTGAGAATCTGAATCGTGCGACGGATCTCTTCATCACGCCCGATCACCGGATCGAGCAGGCCCTCCCTCGCCGCAGCGGTGAGATCTCTGCCGTAGCGCTCGAGGGACTCGTAGGTGCTTTCGGAGTTCTGATCGGTCACAGTCTGGTTGCCGCGCACCTCTTTGATGGCGTCGTTGAGTTTGTGGGTGTCGACGCCGGCCTGAGCCAGGAGCTGACGTCCACAGCGATCATCCTCCGAAAGCGCGAGTAAGAGATGCTCTACGGCGATGTAGCTGTCGTTGAATTCGTTGCGGCGTTGATCGGCACGGTCCAGGCAGGTGTTCAACCCTCGACCGAGATAAACGGATTCCGGAGCACTGCCCATGCTGGGTTGCCGCTCCAGGTGTTCCTGAACTGAGCTGGCCAGGGTCTTGGGTTCAACGCCGATCTTGATGAGGATCCTTCCAGCAAGGCCGTCCTCACGCAGCAGGGCGAGCAGCAAATGCTCACTTTCAAGATGTTGATGGCGTGAGCTCTGGGCCAGTGACTGCGCGGAGACGATGGCGGCCCAGGCTTGTTCTGTGAACTGTTCTGCCGTGGGTTGCATCGCTGATGCGGTTCAAACTCCGTTCACCGTATGGCTCTTGACCTGCTTTCAGTGGGGGGGCAACCGAAGACGTCGGATGGGTCCTCCCGCCATGGGCGGCAAACCGGTTTGTCTTTTTAGAGTTTGCCGAACCTATCCATTTCAATGGCCGATCAGCAGCTGGTGGAATCCCTTGCGCAGCAGGGGTTAGCGCTGTCTTCAGCCGCTGGTGGTGAGCTGGAACGCAGCTGTTGGATGGTGGTTCATGAGCACCACCACGGAGTCAAGCCCACGGAGTACGACATCCGGGAGATCGATGAGGATCTGTATTTGGCCGTGCTGACGTTCGCGAAGCAATCTCAGGTGAAGGGCTGATGATTGGCCCTCCGGGACAATGTGGCGATGCAGGGAATTGGACGGCTTGAACGAATAAATTTCGTGATCAAGTTTGTTTAAGCCGGGTTGTCATTCGTGAGAGGATTTGTGCATGGAGATCCCTCTTTACGCTTCTTCACTTGAATCTTTACCTTTCGAAATAGGGGATCTTCCAGTTTCCTTTAGGTTTGTTGGCGCTTTCGTTGTCGGCGTTTCAGCGATCACCGTGGCTAACTCCAAGAAAGAATTAGGGCTCTTGACCGGAACGTTTCTCTTGGGTCTGGGCGTTTTGGAGCTTGCGTTGCAGGTTGCCGGGGCTTAGGCGCCTGTCTGGTGGTTGCTTGGCTTTCGGTCGTGAGGTTGGGCCGAGGAGATGAGAGTCGTTTACAAAACGAAATACGGTGATTAACATGGCGTCATCTCTGCCAGTTCCCTGGGCGCATCGACCCAATGACTCTTGATTTTGTGGTCAACATCACTGCAGGACTGATTTCTGTCACAGGTGCTGTCCTCATTGCTCTGTTGGTATCGGATCAGTCCCCTGCGTCTCAGCGCAACTGATCAGAGCGCTCGAAACCCTCGGGCAGGTCCTGATCCCCGTTGTTGCTGTTGTTCGTCAAGCAGCCTGGCTCGTTCGGCGCTTGCACCGATGTGCGGAGCAATCTGAACTCCAGCCCGTTGCATCTGGCTCATCCAGTGCGCTTCATCAGCTGATCCTGTGATCGCTTGCAGGTACTTCTGGAGGGCATTCAATCCGGTTTGATTGGCGCAGTAATAGAGCGTTCCAGGACCCTGACGTTTTGTGGTCAATCCGCGGTCACGTCGCTTGCGTTGCACATCCCCCCATAGACGTCCTTGATTCGCGGTCATGAACGCGTTGAGATCAAGGGTGTCGGTCTCTTCCATCAAGGCCATGCTCGTGCCATCGACAAAATCACTCAGCAAAGTGACGGTTGCTGTCATGGCTCAGGACGTGAACGGCTTGATGGTGCTGGTGTCAAACCATTGTTGGACCCTCGAGGCCAGGTCGTCTGCCTGGATGTCGCCGTCGTTGACGGCAAATCCGTAACTGTTGGCCAACCGGATCAAGGCCTGTCGATCAGCACAGCATCGAACGTCACGGCGAAGACTGCTGCTGTGATCGATGGCATGGAGAAAGTCCTTCAAGCCTTCCCGGGACATTGCTCACCAACCTTGCTCGGCTTGCTGTTCCACGTAGGTCGCCACGGCGATAATTTCCTCCTCAGTCAGTTTGTCCGCGTAGGCCGGCATTGCGTTCTTGCCATC
>JBGKDR010000225.1:0-10469 GCA_042954225.1 Parasynechococcus sp. | reverse complement strand
CGGTCGAGGCAGGCGTTCAGCAGAGCTGCGGCCTCGTAACGGGTCATGGCCCGGTTGCCACGGAAGGTGCCGTTGGGATAACCGGCGACACAGCCGTACTGCTCGACCAGGTTGCTCAGAGCCTGGTAAGCCCAGTCGGTCGGATAGACGTCAGAGAACTGGGTGACGCTGGTGACCTGCTCTTCAGACGCGTAGTCAGAAACGCCGGCGATGTTCAGGTCGGCGGCCTGAGCCACAGGAGCCAGAAGGCCCAGGGCAGCAGGAGCCACCAGCAGTTGCTGGAAAAGCTTCATGGGAATCCTCACACGGAAAGAGGCGACAGTTCAACTGTCAGACAAATTTTATACAAAAGAGTGGTTTGCGTCGACCCTCGAGGTCACATTTCAATGTGATCTGGGAGACATTTAAGCGGCTGCCTGCTGCTCACCAAGGCTGCAGACAATCAGCGACCGGTTCCGGTCAAATGACAGCCAGCCACTCTTGCGCAAATGACCCATCACCCGCGTCACCGTCACCCGCGTCGTACTCAACGCGCTAGCGATTTCATGGTGAGTTAACCGAACATTAATCTTGAGACCCTTTGAGCACACTTGTCCGTAATCCAAGGCAATCAATTCCAGGAATGCTTTTAGGCGATCTTCAATTCGACGATAGGCCAGCAAGGCGAGCAAGGATTCGGCCTGTCGAGTTCGGCTGCTAATGGCATGGAAGACACTGAGGTATAACTCCGGGGACTGGTCAAGTTCCTCAAGCGAGACGCAGAGCAGATCAGAATCATCGAGGGCCACCGCCTCATAGGCCTGGACCGAGGTCAAGGATTCTCCGAAAACCTCATTCGGTCCTGCCAGCCCAAGCAGAATGTCATCGCCGTGTTCCGTAACGGAACCAAGTTTCACCAGGCCTCTCACCACAATCCAGAGACTTTTGCGCATGAGTGGAATGGTGGTTCCGCTCCTCATATGAACCACATTGCGCTGTGAAAAGCTCCTCTCAAGAAGATGTCTTGCGTTTGCTTGGTTTGGATCTCTGGAAGGAAGCGCAACCATGTCCACCAACAATTTCTTCTATCTTATTGGCCTGAAAGCTGCCTCCAATAAAGACCAAGCTATGGCTTGTTTAACGTCTTTTTAAATCATATGTACCACAAAAAAAGGGGGCCAGAGGCCCCCTGTTCCTTTCGATCAATGAATCCCAGGTCTGATCACTCACCAATCTTGCTGACTGCTTCTTTGGCTTTGGCAAGAATGTCACCCTTGAGAGGAACAAAGCCAAGCGTCGATGCTTTGCTTTGCGACGCATCGCTCAGCATGTGGTTGAACACACTCTGAACGGCCTCTGCTTTATCACCGTTGCCTTCTTTGTAAGCCAGAACCCAGGTCAATGTTGCGATCGGATAGGCCCCTTCCGCTTCCGGGTTTGGATTCTTGCCTGCCAGGTTCTCATCGAGAACGATGCCATTCAGGGCTTTGGCGCCGGAGGCTTCCGAAGGAAGGACGAATTCACCTGATTTGTTCTGGACGGCCGCTGCTGTGACGTTGTCCTTGATAAACGACTGGTTCACGTAGCCAATCGCTCCTTCCCGGTTCTCGATCACACCGGCGACACCGGAGTTGCCTTTCGCCCCCACACCGGCGGGCCACTTCACCGATTTGCCCGTTCCAAGGGTCCAGGTCTTCGAGAAGGCCTGCATCGAGTTGGTGAACGCCTTCGTGGTGCCAGAACCATCGGAGCGGTGAACCCAGGTGAGCGGGCCGGCGTCGCAACCCAGTTCATTCCAATCACGGATGACACCCATGGCAACACCCACGGCCTGCTCCTGCGTGAGTTTCAGCTCACAACCTGGCTTGTTGTATCCGAAAGCAATGGTGCCTCCCACCATGGGGATCTGGACCACACCACGGGTCACCTTCGCCATGTCTTCCGGCTTCATCGGATCATCGGATGCGCCGAAGTCGACGGTTTCATCGATGAAGGCTTTGCGACCTGCTCCTGAGCCGACGGCTGCGTAGTTCACTTCGGAACCACCCGCCTTCGCCAGATCCGAGAACCAGCTCTGGTAGATCTTCGCGGGGAAGGAGGCGCCCGAACCGTTCAAACGCGCTGAAATGGTTTTCGTGTCCTGTTGCGATGAGCACGCTCCAAGAACCAGCAAAGCGGGAAGAAGCAGAGCCGTTTTGCCGAAACGCATCTTTGACACCGGAACAAAATGTCGTACTCGTTACATCTAGTTCGCCGTTGTCCGTCCTGTCGTTAACACTCCACTAAGGCAGGTTAAGAAGTGCTTAACGGTTGTTTGTCGTTTTTTCGAAGCGCGTGGCGACGTCATAGCGCACCAGCCAGCGATTGACGCGTTGACGTTGCACGGGAGGCACTTCCTCCAGCAGCTGTTCCAGTTCCTGGGCAGCGACCCGATGCAAGGCGCGCACGTCCACATGCCAGAGGGCCTCGGCTTCCCGGATCAGCCGTGCCCAGGTTCTGACCTGCTGCCAGGTCCGACATCGGGAGCGCGGTGGCCCCAGTGGACGATGGATGAAGGAGGTCATGGTTTCACCCTGATCGAGCTGTCCGTAAACCTTGGAAAACAACCCAGTGGCTTCGGAGAGATGAAGCAAAAGAGCAGCTCAGGCAGAGGCCAGGGCTGCTTCCTCATCATCAACTTCGCTCACCCGAAACGGCAGATCGGCGGCTTCTCGATCACTCAGTCGGCGTGACCAGGAACCCGGAACAGGGTCGTTCCAGCGAAACCCGGCCTGCTTGGCCAACTGGCGATCGCTGTAGGACACGTGGGCTCGCATCAACTGCCGTGGTTCAAGCCCGTGCTTAAGCAGTGTGTCCAGGTCGTCGCATCGCTGAAAGACATCGGCGATGTAGATGCAGTCGGTGAGCGCGCGATGGGCTGCCCACACAGGGATGCCATAGGCCAGGGCCAGATCACGGACCGAAGGTCGTGGCCTCAATTGACGATCCTCGGGCCAGCGGATGTCCTCCATCGTGCACAGCCATGGCTTCTCAATCTTCGGTAAGACACCTCGTCCAAACCACTGCTTGTCAAAGGCCGCGTTATGCGCCACCACGACATCGCTGGCGTCGATCAGCATGCCGAACATCGCCAAAGCCTGTTGCCAGGGTTGGGCACGCTGGGTGATCTCGGCGGGGATTCTGTTGATCGCTTCTGCGGCATTCCGGCTGACCGGCAGCAGGAATGACTGTTGCTGAAGCACCCGTCTTGATGCCACATCAAAGAGGATGGCGCCCACTTCAAGGCAGTGATCCTGGTCTGGATCAAGACCGGTGGTTTCCGTGTCGAGGATCAGCAGCGTGGCGGGGATGCCGTGGGGTTGCTGCACAACCTTCTGGGCTGGTGACTCCTGACTTGGTTGGTCCGCCGGGGCAGACGGAGAGATCGTCTGCTGATCGGCAGCGGATGCGATGCCCTGCAACAAATCAAGTTGCGTCGGAGCTGGGCGGCCCTGACCGGTCTGCTCCACGCCTGTCTCGTCTCTGAGCTCCATTCTCCAATCGGATGACCCGTTTGTCTGTTTAGGGTCACGCGAGCGTTTTCAATCGTGGATGGCTGTCTCAGTCGGTGATCGGCTTCCGGATTTCAATCTTGAGGATCAGGACGGAGTCACGCGCAGCAGCAGTTCACGTCAGCAGCAGCCACTGGTGCTGTTCTTCTATCCAAAGGACGACACCCCTGGCTGCACAGCGGAAGCCTGTGGTTTCAGGGACAGCTTCTCGCGATTCCAGGAGCTCGGCGCTGAGGTGTGGGGTGTGTCGGGCGACGACGCCATCAGCCACCGTCGCTTCGCCGAGCGCTACAGCCTTCCCTTTCCACTGCTGAGCGACAGGGGCAATGCCCTGCGCCAGCAGATGGGAGTGCCCAAGGCCCTCGGATTGATCCCCGGCCGGGTGACGTACATCGTGGATGCCGGTGGCGTGGTGCGCCACATCTTCAGCAACCTCCTGGACGGTCCAGCCCACGTCAAGGAAGCCGAGCGTGTGCTGAGCACGCTGACAACCGCATGATCAGCTGGCGGCAACGCGGTTCGATCTGGCAACTCTGTCCGATGCAACCCGTCGGGTTGGTGGAGTTCATCGGTGGCAGCTATTTGGCGGCGACGCCCCATGTCAGCTACCGGCGGTTGCTTGAACAGCTGGGAGCACGCAACCTCGCCGTGCATGCTTGGGGCTATGTCCCCGGGTTTGATCACCAATCCCAGGCTCGACAGGCCTGGAGTGATTTCCGCTCGGCTCGCCTCGCACTACAGGAGCGACTTGGCGCTCTTGGTGTTCCCCTACGTCTGGGTCACAGCCTTGGCTGCAAACTGCACCTGCTGGCCCCTGATGGCGGGCGTCGATCGACGGGCTTGGTGGCTCTCAGCTTCAACAATTTCACCGCGGAGCGATCGATTCCACTGTTGGGTGACATCGCACCGCGCCTGGGTGTGGTCACCGAGTTCAGCCCATCACCGGCAGAAACGCTTCGCTTGATTGAGCAGCATTACTGGCAGCCCCGCAACTGCCTGGTCCGCTTCGGACGCGATGAACTCGATCAGAGCGATGACCTGTTGCGTTCACTCCAGAGACGTTCAAACGATCAATCCGAAACGTTGCATTGGCGTGGCGATCACCTCACTCCTGCGAGCATCGGACTGCGGCGAACGTTGATCGGCGATTGGGCGGACAGTCCAGAGAAACACTCCACCAGCCAGAAGCTGGCGGAGTTGATTCACCAGTGGGCTGTGCAGCCCTGACGGACGTCAGCCCCGCAGACGATCGAGAACGGAACGGTCCTCCAGGGTGCTGGTGTCCCCGCTCACCTCCTGTCCTGAGGCGAGAGCCCGCAGAATCCGGCGCATGATCTTGCCGCTGCGGGTTTTCGGCAGGGCATCACTGCAGCGGATTTCATCCGGGCGTGCGATCGGACCGATCTCCTGGCCAACATGCTGCCGCAACTCCTTGATCAGTGCCTCGGAATCATCACGACCGGCTTCGAGGGTGACGAAAGCCACGATCCCTTCACCCTTGAGATCATCGGGTCGTCCCACCACGGCGGCTTCAGCGACCGCAGGGTGACTCACCAGCGCTGATTCGATCTCCATCGTTCCGAGGCGATGGCCCGACACGTTGATCACGTCGTCGACGCGGCCCATCACCCAGAAATACCCGTCACTGTCACGACGGGCACCATCACCGGCGAAATAGAGGTAGGACCCATCCGCAGGACGGATGTGCTCCCAGTAGCTCTCGCGGAAGCGCTGGGGGTTGCCGTGAACGGTGCGCATCATTCCGGGCCAGGGCGCACGCACCGCGAGATAACCACCTTCATCCGCATCACAGCTGTTGCCTTCAGCGTCGATGATGTCGGCCTGGATTCCAGGCAGGGGCAGAGTCGCAGATCCTGGTTTCGTCGGTGTGGCTCCGGGAAGCGGGCTGATCATCACGCCGCCGGTCTCGGTCTGCCACCAGGTGTCGACGATGGGGCAGCGGTTGCCACCGATCACATCGCGGTACCACATCCAGGCTTCTGGATTGATCGGCTCGCCGACGGTGCCCAGCAGACGCAGGCTACTCATGTCGAATTGATCAGGGACCTCACGACCGCTCTTCATGAAGGCCCGAATCGCCGTTGGCGCTGTGTAGAAGATCGAGATTTTGTGTTTCTGGATCAACTCCCAGAACGCGCCGGGATTGGAGGGTCGCGGCGCCCCCTCGTACATCACCGTTGTGGCGCCGTTGGATAGGGGGCCGTAGACGATGTAACTGTGGCCGGTGATCCAGCCCACATCCGCAGTGCACCAGAACACATCCTCATCACGGATGTCGAAAATCCACTGAAAGGTGAGGTGTGCCCAGAGGTTGTAGCCCGCTGTGGTGTGAACAACACCCTTGGGTTTACCGGTCGACCCTGAGGTGTAAAGCACGAACAACCTGTCCTCACTGGCCATCGGCTCTGCGGGGCAGTCGGCCGATTGCGATGGAACCAGGTCATGCCACCAGGTGTCCCGGCCGTCCTGCATCGTCACCTCCTGCTTGGTGCGTTGCACCACCAACACCGAGGCAACGGTGGGGCAGGCGCCATCGGCCAACGCTGCATCGACAGCCGGCTTGAGTGACACCGGTTTGTCTTTACGGAAGCCACCGTCGGCCGTGATCACCGCTTTGACTTCACCGTCATTGAGGCGGTCCCGCAGGGCTTCCGCGGAAAAACCGCCGAAGACGACGGAGTGAGGGGCACCGATCCGGGCACAGGCCAACATGGCAATGGCCGCCTCCGGCACCATCGGCATGTAGAGCGCAACCAGATCCCCCTTGCTGACGCCCAGGGATTTGAGCGCGTTCGCGGCTTTGCAAACCTCTTCGTGGAGCGTGCGATACGTGAACCGACGCACGTCTCCGGGTTCCCCTTCCCAGATCAGTGCGGTCTTGTCGGCTGTCGGGCCCTCGAGGTGACGGTCGAGGCAGTTGAAGGAGAGGTTGGTGGTGCCACCTTCGAACCAACGGGCAAACGGTGGATCGGACCAATCGAGAACCGTGTGGAATGGCTCGAACCAGTGCAGTTCCTTGCGTGCCGCCTCACCCCAGAAGGCATCGGGGTCCTGACGGGCGGAATCCGCCAGTGCCCGATAGGCCTCCAGGCTGCTGATGCGGGCGTTGGCTGAGACGTCCGCGGGTGGTTCGAAGACGCGCTGCTCCTGCAGCACACTCTCGATGGTCGTCTTCGACTCAGTCACGGCGTTCGCCAGATCACGCTCTGCGTCAGGCTAGTCAGCGAACCGGTTCAAACCCACAGGAACGGTTCAGCCGTATCAAACCGACGGCTTCCCTCAACGTGTTGCGCCGGCTCGATGGTTCCCCAACCCGCAGCTTTTCTGTTTGATCTCGATGGTCTGCTCCTCGATACCGAGCCGATCCATGGTCAGGCCTGGTCAACAGCAGCCCGTCACTTTGGTCTGGAATTGACCCAGGCTCAGTTGATGCAGCTTCGGGGCAGACGACGGCAGGACTGCGCCGAGCAGGTGGATCAGTGGTTGCCCAGGTCCGTTGGGGTTGAAGCACTGCTGGCGATTCAGCAGCCCTCGGCGCGGGCTCAACTTCCGATGGCCGAGGCCATGCCGGGGGCAGAAGCCCTGGTGCGTTATGGCCATCAGCACGGCATCCCCATGGCCCTTGTCACCAGCAGCGTCACGGACGCAGTGGAGTTCAAAGCAGCTCCTCATCCCTGGATTGCCCTGATTCAGAGCAGGGTCTACGGGGACGACCCAGAGCTGCAACGGGGAAAACCCCACCCTGACCCCTTTGTTCTGGCGGCCAGACGACTCGGTTTCCCCACATCAGAGTGCTGGGCCTTTGAAGATTCTTCGGCTGGAACGCAATCGGCCCTGACAGCGGGATGCCAGGTCTGGGTGCTCAACCGATCGGCGTCTGAGCAATTGACAGGCAATCCCAGACGGATTCGAACCCTGGAAACGCCGATTGGTTTTGTGCTCAGTACAGGCGACTGAGCACAAAGGCAGGCAGCTCAAGCAGCGCGCGCTTGCAGGGGGAATCGTCCATCCATGCGATCGATTCCTTCGCCTCACGGGCAAATGTTTCGGCAAGATCCCGCGTGCGTTGGATCGCCGATGACGAACGACCCAGGTTCAGTGCCTGCTCAAGATCGCCATCTCCCTTGAACTGGTTGGTGATCAGCCCTTTGAGCTCCGGTTGTTCTTCCATGGCATAGAAGGTGGGAGCTGTCAGATAGCCACTGGCCAGATCGCTGGCCGCAGGCTTTCCGAGTTGTTGATCACTGCCGGTGAAGTCAAGAATGTCGTCAACGACCTGGAATGCAAGGCCGAGCTGACGGCCATAGCGGTAGAGCGCATCGAGCTTCGAGGCATCACAACCGCTGAGAACACCCGCTGCCCGGGCGCTGTTGGCGATCAGCGAGGCGGTTTTGCAGTAGCTCTTCTCGAGATAGGTCTCAAAGCTCTGGTCGGTATCGAAGCGATAGAGACCTTGCTTCACCTCACCATCCGCGAGATCCATGATCACGCGACTGAGAAGTTTGACGACCTCGAGATCATCCAGGTTGGCGAGGTGCCAACTGGCCTGGGGAAACAGAAAATCACCTGCCAGCACTGCGACGCGAGGGTCAAAGCGACTGTGGACTGTGGCGACACCACGGCGGGTGGAGGCCTCGTCGACGACATCGTCGTGAACAAGCGAGGCCGTGTGAATCATTTCCGTGATCTCAGCCAGGCGGCGATGCCGGGATGTGAGCTGAGATTGCGGCGAGAGGGCGCGGGACACCATCAGAACGATGCCTGGCCTCAGTTGCTTTCCACCTGCACTGAACAGATGTTCGGCTGCTGCTTGCAGGATCGGATGTCCGGCTCCGATCAGACTGCGGAGATCACCCAAGAGGGTCTCAAGGTCCTGCTCGACCGGCTCCAGTAGTTCGGTGACGGTGATCATGCAAACCCTCGGCGCCGCGATCCTAGTGGCCTTCGACTCACTGCTGCAGGTGAACGAGCTCAACCTCTGGACGCTGACCAAGCCACGGCGTTGCCCTTGAGGCGAAGCCGTTGGCATCAGCGGTGACGCAGAGCCGCACGCGCTCCAGGCTCAGCCGTTGCCCTGGACGCTTTGACGGTGCCCCAAGCACGGCGTCGAGCGAATGGGCCACCCCGATTGCAGGATCGATCAAGCGGACATTGTCCGGGAGGAGCTGGCGCAACAGCGGTTCCAGTAACGGGTAGTGCGTGCAGCCAAGCACGATCGACTCGACCGACGCCTCCAGCAGCGGTTCCAGATAGCCGACCGCGATACGACGCAGGTCATCACTGAGCAGATCCCCTGATTCGATCAGCGGCACAAAGGCGGGGCAAGCCTGTTCCACCACCAACGTTCCGGGGCGCTGGTCTTCGATCGTCAGCCGATACGCCGACGATTGAATCGTGGCTGGTGTGGCCAGAACCCCCACCCGCGACTCGCGCACCATGGACGCTGCAGCATCAATCAGGCCGATCACTGGAACCCCTCCAGCGCTTGCTTCGGCCACATCGCGCGCAAGGGCATTGGTGGTGTTGCAGGCCATCACGACGGTGCTGACACCGGAGAGGCCCAACCAGCCCACCACCTCCGACGCGATCGAGCGAATCTCCTGCGGGGTGCGATTGCCATAGGGAACCCGAGCGGTATCTCCGAGATAGACGCAGGGCACCTCACCGTGGCGCTCCAGAATCCGGCGGAGAACAGTGAGCCCTCCAACACCACTGTCGAAGAGACCGAGACGCACGGTCATCGGACCTCCAACTTCAGGTAGTTGAGGATTCCCGCAGCGATGGCCAGAGCCAGTCGTCGTCGGTGCTGGACCGTGGCCAGACGGGGGGCATCGATCGCTCCGGTGACGAAGCCCATCTCGACCAGTGCCGACGGCATTGTGGTGCGCCTGATCACGAAAAAGCGTCCCCGTCGGACGCCCCTGTTCGGGCTGCCCGCCGACACCGCCATCATCTGTTGCTGGAGGTAGGCCGCCAGCCGAGCGGAGCGTGGGTCGGAGAAGAAGAAGGTCTCAACCCCGTTCACATCTGGCCGGCTCATGCTCAAGGCATTGGCATGGATGCTGATGAAGGCATTGGCCCCGGAACGGTTGGCCAGGGAGACCCGTGGTGGGAGATCCACATCCACCTCCCGGGTGCGGGTGAGGTGCACCTTCACCCCTCTGGCCCGCAACAGATCAGCCACCTGCAGAGACACATCCAGCACCACCTCGGTCTCGCGAAGACCACGGATGCCGATGGCCCCAGGGTCGGGACCACCGTGGCCGGGATCAATCACCACCGAATAACGATTGATCGCCACGGTCGGCAGACCCGAGGGATCAACGGGCACGCGGTTGGGTTGGATCGAGATCGATGGAGACCAGCTGCTGCGTCCGCTGAGATCCCCTTCACCCAGATCATCCAGGCCCTGAAGGGGGATGCCCTTGAAGGCCAGTTCCCAACGGTCAGCAGCTGTGCCCCTCAATTTGAGCTGCGATGGATCGAAGTTGACACCGGGTTGAAATTCGATGACCAGACGGGTGGCCCCGGGGCGTGGCTTGCCGATGCGGATCTCCTTGACGGCCCCACGACCAGCCAACCGCCGCGGAAATTTCAACTCGCCAGGGAAATCAATCCAAACGCGGGTGCCCTTCCCATCACTCGGCGCCTGGAAATACGCCTCGAGACGAGCATTCTTGCCCGTCCGCAGCAAGAGTTTTCCGTCCTCGGTCAGCGCCCATGCAGCCAGAGCACTCGCGGCTCGCGCCGACGGCACTGCGCACAACATCGGTTGCAGTACGAGAACGACCAGCAGAGCCAGTCGCCGGAAACGCGCCCGACCCATTGCAGTCAGAACAATGCGGGGCGCCGATGCCGAAGGCTTGGCATCTGATCTCGGATCCGGCCCAGATGGGAGACGTCCACCGGGGCAATCGC
>JBGKDR010000224.1:0-2417 GCA_042954225.1 Parasynechococcus sp. | reverse complement strand
CATGGGGCCATGGAGGCTCACCCGTGCAGCCTGGCCGCAACTGATGGCCACGGGGCAAGGGCGTGTGCAGGTGCTGGTGTCCATGAGTGGCAAGCGCGTGAAGGGCAGGATGGCTGGGTATCCCGTCAGCAAGTTCGCCCTGATGGGCTTGTGTCAATCCATGCGCAATGAGGGTTGGGAGACTGGTGTTCGGGTGACGGCGTTGTGTCCGAGTTGGGTGAATACAGAGATGGCGCGATCGGTCAGTACGGTTCCACCCGAGGCGATGACGCAACCGCAGGATCTGGCTGAGTTGTCGTCCACTCTCTTAACCCTGCCCAATGCGGCTGTCCCCTTCGAGGTCAGTGTGAACTGCAATCTGGAGACCTAGCAGTGTCCAGGATTTGATTTCATCGCTATTGATGAGCGGAAGCATCATGGTTTGGCGCTCATGTGTTTATTCGCCGCGATCGGTCTTCTGGCACCCCGTGTCGTCCTTGTTCTGATCTGGCTCTTTAATGCATCCTTTGTTCTGAGCCCGTTTAGTGGTTTGGGCGTCCCTAATCCTGTTGGGCCTGTTCTTGGACTGATTGTTCTTCCAACCACCACCTTGGGGTATTGCTGGGCCGTGGCCTCATTTGAGGGGGTGTCGACATTCAGTGGCTTGCTTGTTGTAGCCATCGGTGTGGTGATTGACCTTGGACTGATCGGTAATGGTCGTGGAATTGCGAAACGATGAGCCGTGACTGTGCCATTTGCCGCCTTCACAGCGACCCTGTTCAGGTTTCAGCCTTTGAAATCGTTCGGACTCCCCTGTGGGTCCTGCGTCATCATCATCAGCCAGCCCCAATGCTTGGTTGGTTGCTTCTGGATACGTTGCGGCATTGCAGTGGACCGGTTGATTTCAATTCCGATGAAGCCAGTCGCTGGGGAGGAGCCGTTCAACAGGCCAGTCAACTGGTTTGTGAACTAACGGCCTGTGATCGGGTGTATGCCATTGCCTTTGGCGAGGGTGCTCAACACCTTCACTTGCATCTCATCCCACGATTTGTGGCTGATCCCCAGACAACGGCGTGGTGCGTCGCCGACTTCTACAGAGCAGTGGCTCATGGGGATGCGTCTGCTGTGCATCCAGATGCCATCGCTGAGTTTGTTCAGCGTGCCCGAGAGCATCCGTGTTCTCAGCAACTGCTCAGCTGATGTTGATCGGTCTCACATGTTGATCGCGCCTGCGACAGGGAGCATTGGTTGAAGAGTTACGAACCGATATGGCAAGAACAAAGGGTCTCGTGTTCACGCTCACCACAGTGGCAACGTTGATCGGCATTCAGATCAATGCCGGTGCTGAATCGCAGATTGTTGCTGATGTCAGTGCACGGAGCCAGTTTCCGAGGACGGAGACCCCGGGAATGAAGTACTACCGCAGTTATGCGCCAGCCTCATTTCATTCCATGCCCCCGACGCCTTGAGCGGTCTGAGCAAGCTGGCCAATGGGCCAGTCGAGCTGTTCCAGCATTAAAAGCGTTGTCTCATCCGCGCTGTAATAACCCGGGCCATAGCTGCAGCCAATGCTGTTTTCTTTCAGCGTGAGCTGTACAAGACGTTCCTCCCGGCGTGTGCCACGTCTTGAGGCCACCTGGACAAAGTCGCAGGGGGTGAATTCCTCGATCACCCGTTCGATTTTGTCGGAGTAGCCGATCAGAATCGTGCGATCGATAGACCGGTAAAAGGTATAGATGACACCGTTGGGATGACAAGCAAGGGTCTGGGTCCGTTCGCTCAAGGCGATCACCGCTTCCATCGTCGGACCCTGCAGAGCATGGGTCATGGCTTCGATTGAGAGGTTCATAGACCTCCCACGGCCAAGCGTTCTTCGCAGGCTGACTCGTATTGACGAATCGCTGCTGAGGGGATGGCTCCATTGCTCTTCAACTGACGCACGGATAGCTCCACGCACTGGAGAACAACGCTGGTCAGCTCCCTGCCCTCTGAGATCGCCCAACTGCGCAGAAGAACGTGAAGGCTGGGTGGGACAGACACAGTGAGTTTGACCTGGTTTTCGCGGGTGACGGCTTTGGTCATACCTGCGGAGATCATCTCTTGAATTGTAGTCGCAAGTTGCTCCAAAGTCACTCCCGAGATACTCCGGAGTGACTTTGGAGTCACTCCGTTACGGTTGCACTGCGTTGAGCCTCTCCAGGACCAAGGCCGCTGCATTGCTGCTCCAGTCCCCCTCTATCGGTGCCTCCTCTAGCCATTTGGCAAGGTCTGTGGGCGTGCAGACGTCTCCCACCCGGCCGAGGATGTAAGCGGCGTACCAGCCACTCCAGCGTTCGTCGCGAACGCCATTCAGGGCATTGCTTTCGTAGTCATGGTGGGCCTGACTGGCCTGATCGATCGCGTCCTTGAGTTGATCAGGTTGAGGCTTGGATGCTGCT
>JBGKDR010000223.1:0-3492 GCA_042954225.1 Parasynechococcus sp. | reverse complement strand
ACGGCACCTGGGCCTGCGGCTGATTAACGCATCAGAGCCTCAAGGGCAGCGATCCATTCCGTAGAAACACTCCAGACCTCTCGTCGCGTCAGGGAGAGGGCAATCCTCTTTTCCATGTAAGCCGCCTCATTGACGAACACGGGAATCGATCCATCCATGGGGGCACATGGAAGCCCCGGCTGCTCAACAGAAGAGAACGCTTGAAACAGCGCCTGACCCGGACGCAACGGATACCAGTCCGAGCCCAGCAGGTCCTGGTGCAGCAAGGCCCCGGGTTGATCGTCATGATCCCGCGGCAAGTCAACGCTGCCGAGATGACGATGAACCACCAGCTGCTTGGGATAACGGGCCTGCGCGCGAGCGGCTGAGGACAGCCCCTGCAGGCAGGCCTCCAAGGCCAGCAATGTCTGACGAACGATCCTGGGGTCCAGCACGGACTGGGGAACCGGGCCGACCTCAATCACCAGGCCACAGGGCCAGGCCTCAACCAAAAATCCTGTCTGAGCAGCATCCGCCTCGTGGAGATACACCGGAAGTCCCAGATCACCCTGAACGAGGGCAGCCAGGGCGAGATCGGCCGGTCGCCGGCCGTACACAACCAGACAGTTCCCCATCGCAGCTGTGGTGCTGTGGAGGTCAATGGCGATCTGGCAAGGTCGCTCCCCCTCCGGTCCGTGCAGTGCCAACAGCTCGCGTGCGCGCGTGGCCTCCGCTGATGGCGAACCATCGGATGCCGATGACAGACACTCGGCACAAAAGCTTCGATTTAGATCTCGATCGAGATAGCGGCGTCCGGCAGAGCGCGCCTCCGGGTTGCCGATCACGGTCCGCAGAGTCAGGCCGGATGTCGCCATGACCGACGGATCCCTTTGCCAGTGTTCGATCAGCCAGGGAGCATTGACCTCATTCCCATGGGTCCCAGCAACAACCAGCACATCGGGAGTGGCCATCGTGCATTGCACTCAGCTGACCGACTGAAGCATGGGAGGCAGGGTGGAGGCAGCTCAACCCAGCGCGATGGCGATCCCTCCGGTTGTCGTTCAGACAGCACGCTTCGGCTGGCATTGGCAATGGCAACAGCTCATGGGAGGTCTCGGCTCCGCCGATGCCGATGGCAACTACACGCGTCCGGTCAGTGACCATCTCCAAGGGCAGGTGCCGAAGCGGGGGGACCTGGACAGTCGCAAGGCGGACGACCAGCCAATTCTGATTGTCGGAAGAAGTTGTCCCTGGGCCCATCGCACCTGGCTGGTTCGCCGTCTACGCGGGCTCGAGAACACTCTGCAGTTGATGATCGCCAGCCCCGATCACCGGGGAGGTCGCTGGGTCCTGAAACCAGCCTGGCGAACTTGTCAGACATTGCTGGATGTCTATCAACTCTGCGGTGCACCACCGACCCATCGAGCCACGGTCCCTGTCCTGATTGACCCAATCAACGGAAATCAACCCCGGATCCTGTGCAACGACAGCGCACCTCTGGTGGAGATGCTGAATCAGTGGCCGAGCAGGGATGACGCCCCAGATCTCTGTCCCGTCGAGAGCCATGACGCGATTCAACGCTGGCATGACCTGCTCCAGCCGCATGTCAACGATGGGGTCTATCGCTGTGGCTTTGCCCGCAATCAACGCGCGTTTGAAAAAGCGGAAACCGCTCTGTTCCAGGCCCTGGAGACCGTCAATGACCATCTTGCACAGAACGGAAACGGACCCTGGCTCTGTGGACAACGACTCACCCTGGCCGATGTGCGCTTGTTCCCGACATTGATCCGCTGGGAAACGGTCTACGCGCCGTTGTTTCGATGCGATCGAACACCGCTATGGCAGTTTCCTCATCTCTGGGAGTGGCGACGCCGCTTGTTCGAGCATCCAGGCGTGCGTGACACCTGTGACGCCCACTCCTGGAGACAGGACTACTTCGGGGCGTTGTTTCCACTGAATCCCAGTGGCATCGTTCCCTCAACGCCGGATTTGATCAAACTGGTCACAAGCGAGGTCCCGCGATGACGAGCGCAGCTGACCCCCAGTTCGACGGCCTCTATGGCCCCTACGTAATCGATGCAACTGACCGTAGGGACGTGCAGCGATACCGCATTGCACTTCTGGTGACAGGTCTGTCCCTCACCGCCGGGCTTGCCCAGTGGTGGTTGGTCGGCGGGACCTGGGCCTGGTGTTGGTGCCTGCCGCTGTGCGCTGGGCTTGGCGTGGCTCTGCAGAACATCCATATCTATTTACGCAGCCTTCATCGGGCTTTGCGCCTGTTTTGGCTGGTGGGCTGCCTGGGCTGGGCGACGCTGTTCGTCCAGGAGAGCCCGGACCAGGCTCTCTCCGGCATCAGCGCACACCCCCTCTGGATCCTGGCTGTTGGACCTCTCTTTGCCGCGTTGACGGGGATCGGGTTCAAGGAGTTCTTCTGCTTCCGGCGGATTGAAGCGATTGGCCTGACCGTGCTGGTCCCCCCAGCCCTGCTGGGACGGCTACTCGGCTGGGTCTCCCCCCAGGCCTGCTTCATCTTGTTGTTCGCCGCGGCCCTGCTGCTTGTCGTTCTGGCTCTGCGCAAGTTCGGCAACGAAGCCGCCGCGGATGTGGGGGACAAAAGCGTCTTTGCTTATCTGGACGGCCAAGTCTCCGCCGACAATCCGTGAGTTTGATCAGCCTGGTGGATGCCGCGAAGGACTTCGGGATCCGCACCCTGTTCGCCGATCTTGATCTGCACATCGCGGAGGGCGAACGACTGGGGCTGATTGGTCCCAATGGGGCAGGGAAGTCGACTCTTCTCAAAGTGCTGGCTGGGGTCGAACCGCTTGGCCATGGCGAGCGACGTTGCTCACCGCGACTGAACATTGCCCTGGTCGGGCAGGAGAGCACGGTGACGCCAGGCCTGACGGTGCTCGAACAAGTGCTGGAAGGTTGTGGAACCAAACGCGATCTGCTGGTTCGCTTCAGTGCCTTGAGCGATGCCGTTGCTGCCAGTCCAGATGATGAAGGGCTGCTGGCGGAACTGGGAGTACTCAGTCAGCGCATGGATGAGGAAGGAGCCTGGAGTCTGGAGCAGCAATGCCGGGAAGTGCTTCAGAGGCTGGGGATCAGCGATCTTCAACGGCCCGTCGAAGCGCTGTCAGGCGGATATCGCAAAAGGGTTGGCCTCGCCTCCGCACTTGTCGCGAGCCCAGATGTTCTGCTGTTGGATGAGCCCACCAACCATCTCGATGCTGCCGCCGTCGAATGGCTGCAGAGTTGGCTGGATCGCTATCCCGGAGCCCTCGTTCTGGTCACCCACGACCGTTACGTCCTCGACCGCGTCACCAAACGAATGGTGGAGGTCGACCGCGGACGAGCACGCACTTACCAGGGGAACTACAGCACCTATCTCCAGCACAAGGCCGACGAAGAAGCCTCGGAAGCCGCATCGGCGGCAAAATTCAAGGGGGTTTTACGCCGGGAGCTGGCCTGGCTCCGCCAGGGCCCCAAGGCGCGCAGCACCAAGCAGAAGGC
>JBGKDR010000222.1:0-1600 GCA_042954225.1 Parasynechococcus sp. | reverse complement strand
AGCCGCGTTGCTGAGCAGCGTGATTGCTTACACCGGCACCTACCGGCTGGATGGAGATCGCTGGATCACACAGGTTGATGTGGCCTGGAATCCGGAATGGGTCGGCACCGAACAGATTCGCCATTTCAAGATTCACGGCGAACACCTCACAGTCACGACGCCCTGGCGGGTCATGCCCAATTGGCCAGAGAAAGGGTTGACGCGCAGCATTGTTCGTTTTCGCCGCTGTCAGAACTAGTCAAGAATGAAAACCATTCCCACACATCTTCATCGATTTGACTTACACACCGAACGCATTAGATTCAGGCAAAGATTCATATGAATGATGGCAACAACTCAGTGCTCCTGCCCTCAATGCATCTGCGAGATAGACGAGTCAAAAGCCATCGTCCTCAACGATCAATTCTTTTGCTCTGAACCCTGCTCAACAGGCCATGCCAACAATGAACCTTGCCACGGCAGTGGATCCTGCGGCTGCACCTGTGGTGACTGACAAAAGCAAACGAAGAAAGTATCTATATTTACACAACTAAAGTAATATAAAGTCAACGCGTTAACGACATTACGACTCGTTTAGTTTTGTCTCAACCTTCTCGAGTGATGAATGACAGAACAAGAGCGTTTCCCTCAGCTCAGACGGGTTGCACGCAGCAAGCGAACCAAGAAAAATAAATTTGGGGACCTGCTCCACCTCGCGAGACAAGCAGCATCGGGACGCAAGGAGCCCATCGGTTTTCTGGATATGGACAAACCCCTTGAATAAAACGGAGCGTCGGCAAAACGTATCAATGACTACCCACCCAAACTTAAGTTAAGACGATCCACCGATCGAGAAAGGGTTTGCCTAGGTTGCAATCAACAGAGAAACGTGAAATGAAGCACAACGTTCACGTCACATCCAATCGCCCAGAAACGTCCCAAACCAATCAATCTGGATCAAAAAAAGTGGGCGACCTCATTTATCTTGCCCGCCAGGTGGCATCAGGCAAAAGAGAAACTGTTCGATTCCTGAATAGCCCGATTGAATGACATAAAAAAAGCGGGGTCTCACTCCCGCTCCTGAGGGTCTTCTTGTCTCACGGGAGTTCAACTCACCAAGAAACGCAGCAGCTCTCACTGCTTTACACAACTTAACCGCAGCAGGCCAAGCTCCCGGCTGGAGTTCTGACGGTTTGGCTGCTGGCCTCAATCCTCTTCAGTCTGACCGCCACAACCGTGGCGTGGCTGATAACCCTGGTTTTCAGCGAGATAACGCAGATAAACAATCTGATGACGATCGGTCAAACCGGCGGCCGCGATCAGACCCAGGGGACCAAACAAAAGACCCGCCAGGAACCATTTTTGGCTGCTGCGCGCCTTCTGCCCGGCAATGGTTTTTGCAAGACATGCGCTGATCACATGCGTGACCAGCGTCAGCAACACAAGCTTCAAGACCATCACGACGCATTCCAGAGTCAGCTTCGGCATAGCCAGAGCCGTCAGGTCTGTCAGTGCTCCATCAATTCAGCAATCACTCCTCAGATGGCGGAGCAAACTCCCAGACCAGTGCCTCGGCCTCATGGAAGAAGCCGCCCTGGGCAAGCATTTGGGTGCGTTCATT
>JBGKDR010000221.1:0-4379 GCA_042954225.1 Parasynechococcus sp. | reverse complement strand
GGCGTCATAGAGAAGGATGTCGGCAGCCATGAGCACCGGATAGTCCAGCAAGCCAACGGAGACGTTGTCTCCTTGCTTGACCGACTTCTCCTTGAACTGAATCATCCGCTCCAGCCAGTTCAGAGGAGTGACGCAATTCAGGAGCCAGCAGAGTTCACTGTGCGCTGCAATCTGGCTTTGAATAAAGACGGAACAGCGTTCTGGATCCATTCCGCAGGCCAGATAAAGCGCTGCAGTGCTTCGGGTGTCTCCGGCGAGTTGAGCTGGATCATGGGGAACGGTGATCGCATGAAGATCAACCACGCACACGAATGTGTCGTGGGTGTCCTGGAGGTCGACCCAGTTCCGAATCGCTCCCAACCAGTTGCCTAGGTGAAGAGCACCAGTGGGTTGAACGCCGGAGAGAACCCGAGGCCGTGGCATGGATCAGGCCTCGGCTTCTGCTGGTTTGGTGTCGTCGCTGGCTTCCGTGCTGGTGTCGCCGTCGACCGGGGCTGAATTGGCCTCATCAACAACCGCTGCCGGTTCTGTTTCTGCCGCGGCGACTGGTTCGCTGGGCTGGGGCTTGGCTGGGCGAGCAAACGGATCGGGACGAGATCCACGTCCGCCCTGGCGCTCGTCATCAAAGCGTCGTCCACGGCCACCGCCATCACGGCGACCGCCGCCACGAGGTGCTTGTGAGCGCTGTTGGGCAACCAATTCGTCCAGCTGACCGTCTTCGAGCATCTGGCCCAGGGTCCGCACGGCAAAGCCGAGAACGGCAACGGTTGAGCGCAGATTGAAGGCTTCCTGCAGAGCGCGTGCGGAGCGCATTTCGTTGTCGCTCAGCCGGATGCGGAACCCACCGCCCTCACGGTTGCCACCCCGACCACCGCGTTGGCCGCCACGACTTGAATCACCCCGACCACCGTCGTTCTGCCCCCCTTGTTGCTGGGGGTCGCTGTAGGAATCACTCATGGCCCCTTGGCCTGGAATCAGGCGCAAGTGTGACGCATCGTCGGAGAAATGTCGGCGATCCAGTGCAGCCTGTGGATCTCCCCATGGTTGCGGCGTGGCAGAACCACCATCGGGATCGCAGGTGTCCCGTTTTCCACCTTCTGTCGGTAGGTGCTGACGAGCTCGATGTAGTGATGAAATGTCCAGTCAGCGCCGGGACGGTCCCTGCTGTCCCAGAACCTTCGCAGTGCCCGGCAACAGTCATCCATCCCGAAGTCGTGCCAACAGCGCTGCTGGGCTGCGATCGGGTCGAGACCGGCGGCGATCAAGTCACGGAACAAGGTGAGTTCGGGAGCTTCCTCATGGAGGTCAGGTGGCAACACCTGGTTGAGGTCATGCAGCGGCACCTGCGAGAGACGAAGCCAACAGCGTTCATGCAGGAGCACCGGCAAGGACCAGCTCCAACCCTGGTTTGCCTTGACCTGGCTCAGCAGGTCACGGAGGCCATGGCGTTGTGATCCGGTCAGAGACCGAAGCGGGTCCAGCGTGGCGATCGCCTCAGCCATGGGTTCCGCTGAAGGTGATGTCCTGTTCCACGTATTCCTTGGGTTCGAGGTGGATGGTGCATCGCACTGGCCCGAAGCGCTGGTCCAACCGATCCTCCACCAGTTCAGTGATCTTGTGCGCTGTGCTGAGGTCATCGGCCTCAACAACCATGTGCATGTCAATGAACACCTGCTGACCAAGCACCCCTCGGCTGGCGATGTCATGGCAGTTCAGAACGCCGGCAACCTGCATCGCTTCGGCATGGATCGATTCAGGTGCGATCGCGATGTGATCGACAAGCCAAGGCAGGGTTCGTTTCAGAACAGACCAGCAGACACGAATCAGCAGCAGTGCCATGGGGATGGCCAGAGCGACATCCAGCCAGCTCACGTCAAAGAGCAGCGCTCCTGACATCCCCACAAGAATCACAACGGTGGTCCAGACGTCGCTGGCGGCATGTTGTGCATCGGCCTTGAGCAGGGCGCTGTTCAGCCGGCGACCTTCCTCATGCTCGTAGGCCGCCAGCAGCAGATTGAAGCCAAGCGCCATCAACAGCAGCAGCAGCTCCTGGGTGGTGACACGGATGGGAGGCAGTCCTTCCATCAGGCGCTCGCCGGCCCGGAGCAGGATCTCCAGAGCCGTGAAGAGGATGAAGCCAGCGATGCCGAGGGCCCCGATTCCCTCGTACTTGTGATGGCCGTAGGGATGGTCACGGTCCGGCCTTGGGTCAGACAGCCGGTTGGTAATCAATCCGGTCAGGCTCGAGAGGGCATCGGTGGCGCTGTGCATCGCATCGGCGATGACGGCCAGCGAACCACTGATCAGCCCGACAGTCAGCTTGAGCAGTGACATCGCCAGGTTGATGCCGAGAGCCGTCACCAGCACACGCCTGACATCCGTTCGCCGATCGGGACCGATCCCATCCGGTTGCGATGCCATGAGCATGCGTTGCCCTGATTCCTCTGAAGGGTATGGAGAAGTGGCCAGGCTGACCTCCCTGGCTGGTGCCAGCGGCTCAGCTGAGCTAGGACGACTCACGCTTGACCGTTCGTCGACGTCTTGAAACTGCCGGTTCCGTTGCACCAGCTTCTCCCCCAACGTTCGACGGGCCTCAGCTCAGTGTTGCTGCTCGGTGGAGGCCTGATAGCCAGCCAGTGGTTGATCAGTGATGTGGTGCATCTGCCCGGTGGCGTTGGCTGGCTCGGCCTTGGTGCCGGTGTCTGGTGGCTGTCGCGTCCTGCCAAGCCCGCACGGTTTCAGCCTCCAGCGACCCTGGACGCCTGGATCGCTCGTTGCAAAGAGGTGTTGCGTCAGTTTGAGGCGTTCGATGGGGCGTCCTCTGCCCGCCTGGAGGAGTGGAAACAGGAGTTGGCTGCCATTCAGAACCGCCAGGGGCCCCAGCGTGTTGCTCTTGTCCACGGCAAGACCGATTCCCAGATCGCCCAGGACGATCTGGTGAAAGGTCTTCGCGGAGTCGCACCGCTGGATGTGTCCTTGGCCAATGCCCTCCAACGGGTGAATGGACGTCGCTCTTGGCCGGAAGGATTGATCGCGCAGGACTGGCTGCTGTATG
This sequence comes from Parasynechococcus sp., assembly GCA_042954225.1. Lineage (GTDB taxonomy): Bacteria > Cyanobacteriota > Cyanobacteriia > PCC-6307 > Cyanobiaceae > Parasynechococcus. The sequence continues at coordinate 1,324 of JBGKDR010000221.1, read as the reverse complement.
CCCTAGACGCGCCACTGATGGCGTCAGATCTGCTGTGGCTTCAGGAGTTGCCTGACGATTGTCCGGCCTGGTTGCTGGTTCAGTGCAGGCCAGGTGATGCCCTCGATGACGTCCAGGCTGATCTCGGCGAGCAACTGCCTGAGCTGTGGCGGGACAGGGTGTTGCTCTGGAGTGGAGCGGATGATGATCTCCGCCGGGCTCTTCAGCCGGTTCGTCAGGCCCTTCGACAGCCCCATCGGGCTCTGGCAGACACGTGCCAGCGTCGCCTGTCCCGGCTTCATGGTCAGTGGCAGCGCGAGCTGGAGCAATTGCGCCGAGCCCGGTTCATGGATCTGCAGCGCCGTACGCAGTGGATCGTGGCCGCCGGCGTCATGGCATCACCTGTGCCCAGTGTCGATCTCCTGGCCATGGCTGTTGCCAACGGCCTCATGCTCAAGGAGATGGGTGACATCTGGGGAACCTCGCTAACGGGTGATGCACTGCAAGCCGCCGCAGGACAGCTGGCTCGCGCTGCTCTGACGCAGGGCGTCGTGGAATGGAGCAGTCAGGCGCTTCTGGGTCTGGCGAAGCTTGATGCCGGCAGTTGGTTGGCTGCAGGGGTCATGCAGGCCCTCAGCGCCGCCTACCTGACCAGAGTTGTCGGCCGCGCCATGGCCGATTGGTTGGCTCTCAATGCCGGTGTCTCGGAACCTGATCTTGAGGCGTTGAAGCAACAGGCTCCGCTGTTGATTGCTAAGGCAGCGGAGGAAGAGCGTGTGGATTGGAGCAATTTCCTCAAGCAGTCACGCCAGTGGGCGCTTGACACAACTTCATGAAGGCTTCACGAAGGCCTTCATGAACAAACTTTGCGCAGTGATTCGTAGTATTTAAATCTGTTGTATCTGGCGGTCATGTTCATAGGCTGAACGCGCCTTTCTTCCTGTTTTGGAAGAGGGCTATTCCGTCTTCTTTTCTCACATGTCCACCGCAATTCGCAGCGGACGTCAGAGCAACTGGGAAGCATTTTGCTCCTGGGTCACAGACACCAACAACCGCATCTATGTCGGTTGGTTCGGTGTGCTGATGATTCCCTGCCTTCTGGCGGCCACCATCTGCTTCATCATTGCCTTCATCGCCGCTCCTCCGGTCGATATCGATGGCATCCGTGAGCCTGTCGCTGGCTCATTCATCTACGGCAACAACATCATCTCCGGTGCTGTTGTTCCTTCTTCGAACGCCATCGGCCTTCACTTCTATCCCATCTGGGAAGCTGCCTCTCTCGATGAGTGGCTGTACAACGGCGGTCCTTACCAGCTGGTTGTCTTCCACTTCCTGATCGGCATCT
>JBGKDR010000220.1:0-1361 GCA_042954225.1 Parasynechococcus sp. | reverse complement strand
TGCAGCTGCAGATCCTGCTGTTGAGTCGTGGTCACGAACCATGCGCTGGTGGCCCAGAGTATCGATTGGGATCAGGCGCCGCCAGAGGCGGGATCAATCCTGCTGGGATGACCGGCGCGCTCCGGCATGGGGCAGAACGTTTCCTTTGATCCGGTAGCCCTGGCGACGGAGGAAACGGCAGAGCGCAGCCTGCTCGTCGGGGCTGGAGATGTCGAAACGGAAGAAGTTCGAGCGACCAGCGAAATAGCTGTTGAGATCCGCCTCATGGCGCTCCCACGCCTCGATCCAGTGCTGGCGCAGGTCATCCAGGGTGAGAGTCCGGTCAGCGAATGCGGCTTTCATCCGCTTCAGATAGGTGCGGGCATATTTGCCGTTGCGGTGATGCAGGCGCGACTCCACCCAGCGATTCACATCGCGGGTGTTGTAGATGAAAGAAGACCCTGGATATTGCAGATCCAGCAGCGGGAACAACCGGTACGCGTAGAACTCACCACAAAGCTCCATGTCGGTGTAGCCGACAACATCGTCGACCCCCTCAAGCAGGGGTCGAGAAAACGTGAAATTGGTCTGAATCCTGCGGGCGAGACGGCCCTTGTCGTAGTGAATCGAGCTGTAGCCGTTCGAGCGCAGCAACTTGTGGAACGACCGCGTTCCGCACTTGTTGTGGCCAACAAGGAAAACCCGCCCCGCCGGGCGGGCACCACGAAAGGGTGACCACCACTGAAAACGGCGCGCTGAAAACGGCTGCGTCGACGTCACTCCCACTCGATGGTGCCAGGGGGCTTGCTGGTGATGTCGAGGACGACGCGGTTGACCCCTTTCACTTCGTTGACGATCCGATTGGAGATCGTCTCCATCAGGTCGTAAGGCAGACGCGACCAATCAGCCGTCATACCGTCCTCGCTGGACACGCAACGCAGCACGATCGGCCAGGCGTAGGTGCGCTTGTCGCCCATCACGCCAACGGAACGAACAGGCAGCAACACGGCAAAGGCTTGCCAGATGTCGTGATACAGACCGGCCTCACGGATCTCCTCACGCACGATCAGGTCGGCATCGCGCAGACAGTTGAGTTTCTCGTCGGTGACCTCGCCGAGAATGCGAATGGCCAGTCCTGGTCCCGGGAACGGATGACGGCGCACAATCTCCTCGGGGAGTCCCAGGGTGCGGCCCACCTTGCGCACCTCGTCTTTGAACAGCTTGCGCAGCGGTTCCACCAACTTGAATTGAAGATCCTTCGGCAAACCACCCACGTTGTGGTGGCTCTTGATCTTCACCGCCACCCGCTCACCGGTTTTGGGATCGACGTTGGTTCCCGCGCTCTCGATCACATCCGGATAGAGCGTGCCCTGGGCCAGGTA
>JBGKDR010000219.1:0-2881 GCA_042954225.1 Parasynechococcus sp. | reverse complement strand
TGATCTGGTCTATCTGCTCTTCGGTCAGTACGGCCCCTACGTCCAGCGGGGTCAGGTGAGTGATGAGAACCCCAAGCCGAAACGTGCCTCCTTGCCCAAAGGGGTCAAGCCGGAGGACCTCAGTCTTGACGACGCCCTCGGTCTGCTGCGACTCCCGCGCCTGCTGGGTGAGCACCCCGACGGGGGCAAGGTGCAGGCCGGCCTGGGTCGTTTCGGTCCCTATGTCGTCTGGGACAAAGGCAAAGGTGAGAAGGACTACCGCTCTCTGAAGGGAGACGACGACGTTCTGGCGGTGGGTCTCACCCGTGCGCTTGAGCTTCTGGCGATGCCCAAGCGTGGCCGGGGTGGGCGAACGGCCCTCAAGGATCTCGGTAAACCCGAGGGCAGTGACGAGACCATCCAGGTCTATGACGGTCCCTACGGCCTTTATGTCAAACAGGGCAAGGTGAATGCCTCCTTGCCGGAGGGCAAGGGAGCCGACGATGTCACCCTTGAGGAAGCCGTTGAGCTGCTGGCGGCAAAGGCCGCCGCCAAGAAGAGTTCTCGCCGGAAATCCACCACGACGGCCAAGAAACCTGCTGCCAAGAAACCAGCGGCGAAGAAGGCTCCCACCACCACCAAAACCGGTCGTCTTCGGGCCAGCGCCGTGCGGGTAATCAAGCCTGGAAACAGCTGATGCTGAAGCGGTTCGTGCTGCCCATCGGAGTGCTGGTTCTCCTCCATGGGTGTGCTGGCAATCGGACGGCTCAGGAGCTGGAGGAGCGTTTCAGCGATCCGGCTCCGATCACAGCCCGTCCCGTTGAGACGGATGCCACGACATCGTCTGTTCCCGTGCCCGAGGTGCCCGAAGCAGACGACGATCCTCCTCAGCCAAAGAAGAGTGTGGAGTCCGACAAGCCGTCAGCACCCCTCTCCTCTGAGGCGCCAGTCACGCCTGAGCCTCAGCCGTATCGGATCACCATTCGTCTGTCGGCCTCTGATCCCTCCGCTCCTGCCGAATTGGTGACCCGTGCCCTTCGCCGCGCCAATGTGCCCTTCGCGGTCGAGCGGATCGAAAGCATCGTGCCGTCTCCATGAGCTCTCACCCTGCTCCCCTCTCCAGGCGGCAGGCCATTCGTTTGGTGGAAGGGGCTTATCTGGCTGCGACCACGGGGCTGATCTGGCTTGCGCTCTATTACCTGCCTGTGGGTGGGGCTCTGTTCCGCCTGGCCCTCCCTCTGCCCCTGGCCCTGCTCCAGCTTCGACGTGGCGGACGGGCGGGGCTAGAGGGGTTGGTGATCGCTGTGCTGTTGCTCACCGCCCTGATGGGACCGGTCAGGGGTCCACTGCTGCTGTTTCCCTACGGCCTGCTCTCCCTCTGGCTGGGCTGGAGCTGGTGCCGAGGCTGGTCCTGGTGGGTCAGCTGGCCCATCGGCATCGTTCTTGGAACCGCTGGTTTTCTGGTCCGTGTTCTGGTGTTGTCCCTGTTGGTGGGTGAGAACCTCTGGATCGTGATCACACGGGCGGGTGCCGCCCTGCTGGATCGCTTGATCACCGCACTGCAGCTTCCTTTGGTGCCGGATCTTGCCGAGGTGCAATTGATGGCGTTGACCCTGGTGGTGGTTCAGGAGTTGGTCTATGTCCTGGCCCTGCATGCCCTGGCCTTCTGGATCTTCCCCCGGCTGCGTTCACCAATTCCAGCTCCTCCCTCGGCCCTGCATGCCCTCGTCGCCCTTGATCCCCTCTGAGATCGGCATTCTTGGCGTTGCCTCAGCTGAGGATGTCGCCTCCCGACTGCGGCCCTGGCAAATCGACGGGTTGGTGGCTGATCTGCTGCTCGTGCTTGCGGCCACACGAACTGCAGAGCATCCAGGCATCTCCGCTGCGGGATCGACGGTGGCATCGCGACGTTTCACCGCTCTGGCTGATGCCGAATTGATGCTGGCCGGCCCTGCTGCGCCGCGCCGTTGGCCGCTACCTCCCCTTCCTGCCGGCGTGAGCCCCGCGCTATTGACCCATGTGGCTCTGCAGCGGCTTTCACTGATGCCTGTGGTCGCAGCCGTCGGTCTGGAGCACCAGTCCGATGCTCCCCACCTCCGACTGGAATCCGCAGAGCTCGGTCCCGCGGCCTGCGTGTCGACCGGCGCCAGCATGCGCCTGTCCAGAGTGGAGCAACTTTGGCGTCGAGGTCACCGGATCGGCGCCGGCCTGCGTCGCCCCCTGGTGCTGAGTGAATGTGTCCCAGGCGGCACGACCACTGCCCTGGGGGTGCTGGAGGGCCTTGGCCTTGACGTCAGTCCATGGATCAGTGGAAGTGCCCTGCATCCGCCGAAAGCCATGAAGGCCCGTCTCGTGGCCCATGGCCTGGCCCGTGCCGCGCTGCCGTCTCCTGCGTCGTCGCAGCAGGTGCTGGCAGCGGTTGGAGATCCCTTTCAGGCGGTGGCGGCGGGTCTCTTGCGTGGTGCGCTGATCAGCGGCCAACCGGTGATGCTCGCCGGCGGTAGTCAGATGCTGGCTGTTCTGGCGCTGGCGCTGCAGGGCCTGGCCGAGGACGACCGCCTGCGGCTGGCGGCCCAGGTGCTTTTGGGAACCACGCCGTGGTTAGCGGAAGAGCGTGTGGCCGGCCCTGTGCCTTCCGCCCTTGGCTGCGTTCTTGAGGCGGTCGCTGACCGCTATCAGGTTCCCCTGGTCGGCGCCTTCAGTCGCCTGCGCTTCACCCGGAGCCGCCATCAGCAGCTCCGGGACTTTGAGGCTGGACATGTCAAGGAAGGGGTGGGCGCTGGTGCGCTGCTTCTGTTGGCCCAGCTGCAGGGCGCCTCCACCGATGATCTACTCACCCGCTGTGATCAGGCGATGGAGGCCCTCTTGGTCAGCTCCGTAACGTCGTCACCATGAGCCAGGC
>JBGKDR010000218.1:0-2576 GCA_042954225.1 Parasynechococcus sp. | reverse complement strand
CCACCGCTGCACAGCTGCTTCAACGGGCTGGAACCGCCACTTCCCTACCCAAGGGGACAACTCAACCGCGATCTGCAGGGAGCCCTGGAGGGCTGGCTACCCAATGGCCAGCACGAACCATCGGCCATTGACCTCACCCAGGAAGCCCTGATGGGAAGCAACCAGCAGACGCTGGCCTTCCTCACGCAACTGATCGAACTAATTCAAGAGCGGGTGAAATACACCCAGCGCCATGTGGGGCCGGCGTGGCCGGCGGGCCGCACCCTGCGTGAACGGATCGGCTCCTGCCGGGATCTGGCGATGCTGATGGTGGCGTGCTGCCGCGTGGTCGGGCTGCCCGCCCGCTTCGTCAGCGGCTATCAACTCCAGAACCCGCCCCCGAAGGAGTACGACCTCCATGCCTGGGCCGAGATCTACCTTCCAGGGGCGGGTTGGCGCGGCTTTGACCCCAGTGCCGGGGCAGAGGTCACCGATCACTACGTGGTGCTGGCGACCTCATCGAAACCGGAACTCACTGCAGCGGTCAGCGGCAGCTTCAGTGGGCCGGCTGCAGTCGGCAGTCAGCTCTCGTGGTCCATCCAGGTGACCAACGATCCCAGCGAAGCCCTACCCCCGGCGCTTGTTCAAGCGGCCTGAAGCAGTGGCTCGACGCCATGCAACCGAGGTTTTGGAGCCGAGACGTCTGTCACCGCCATCAAGGCCGGAATCCGGGCACTGTTGTAAACACGAAATTCGTGCACAAGCGACACCCCCTCCTCTCGCACGGCTTGGTTCAGAACCACTGAACCGTCGGGGTCGGAGATGGAGCGATGGAAGGTTCCGGGTGGAATGCGCAGGATGTCCCCGCCACTTTCCAGGCGAACAATGTGAAAGGGCTGCTTCCAGGCCAGATTGACCAGAAAGAAGGTGCGGCCGCCACTGGCTGCCAACAGATTGTCCTCTTGATGCGGATGCAGATAGAACTGCCAAGCTCCACTTTCAGGATCATTGGGTGGACTGACCGCGGGACCGCTGTGAATCACCAGGTCACGGGCATTGGAGGTGTCAACGGTGACATCGAAAAAGCGAACCGACGGTGTGTCCCGAAACCGTTCATACGACAACAACTCGAACATCAATCGGGGCTGGGACAAGCCTGAATGCTGGCCCGGTTGTAACGGGGTTTTCCGCGAGAAACGGTGGCATCGGCAACGATTCAGCGCCCCGAGTCCACTCGAAGTGCATCCAGATCCGCAGGATCGTTGAGATTCCGCAGAGAAACCGCAGGCAGCAGGACCCGCCGATGGGGAACGCTGGTCAACCAGGCCTGCCATCGGCGCTGACCGGACGCGAGAAAGTGCTGGAGGGCGTCGGCATACAGCGGTCCCGAGGGGATGATCGCCAGCAACGGCATCAGATCACTGCCATCGTCAGCAACCACAAGACGATCCGGGCGGATGAGCCAGGAATCCATCAGTGTCTGAAGGATGGCCGGACTCAGCAACGGCATATCGACCGGACAAAGCAGCAGTGGCGAGCCGTCCTGCTCGGACAGCACCTTGGACAACGCCATCAGCGGTCCGTCCCAGGGCTCTGGCTCAAGCAGCACAGCCACATCGGCGCAGGACTCCAGCACAGAGGCATGGGAGGCGTGGCGCGTCACCACAACCACAGACAAACCCAGCTCCTGCAACACCGACACCAGCGCCGTTAACCAAACGCCGCCACGGGGGTGGGGGAGCAAGGCCTTGTCTCGCCCCATGCGTCGACTCAGGCCCCCCGACAACACACAAGCCCGCAGCACGGATGCATCCATGACGCCATCCAAACAGCGACCGACAACAGACTCAAGGCCTGTATCGGTTGCAACCAAACCGCGTCTAACAATCTTTTCTGATTGGTCCAATTAGCCGAATTGATGTTCGCCAGCGCAGCTTTTGCGCGGTTTTGGTGTCAAAAATCACCTTTGGCGTCCCTGCGGGGCTGTTGACTCTTTCGCGAAGGGCGGCCCCATCATTTTTGACCGCTTAACAACATCCTCGGCGGTGACGTTTCTGAACACCGAGGTCGCAATTAACTTCCCCAATGCTTGGCGATCTTTGGTCGTTCCAAGGGAGATACCGAACGCTTCATCTCACTTGGATTGCCTTTTTCCTGACGTTTGTCGTCTGGTTCAACCTGGCCCCTCTGGCCACCACTGTGAAAGCGGACCTGGGCCTGACCGTTGGTCAGATCCGCACCGTGGCCATCTGCAACGTGGCCCTCACCATTCCGGCGCGCGTGCTGATCGGCATGCTGCTGGACAAATTCGGACCCCGGATCACCTACTCCTCGATCCTGGTGTTCTCGGCGATTCCCTGCCTGCTGTTTGCATCCGCTCAGGATTTCAACCAACTGGTGGTGGCCCGTCTGCTGCTCTCCATCGTCGGCGCCGGCTTCGTGATCGGCATCCGCATGGTGGCCGAGTGGTTCCCGCCCAAGGAAAACGGCCTGGCAGAAGGGATCTATGGCGGCTGGGGCAACTTCGGCTCCGCCTTCTCCGCCCTCACCATGGTGGCCCTCGCTGGCTTCCTCTCCTTCTCCGGCGGCTTTGAACT
>JBGKDR010000217.1:0-3434 GCA_042954225.1 Parasynechococcus sp. | reverse complement strand
GCCCGTGAGTTGCCCCTCGATCAGGTGAACATGGTGTTCCCTGTGATGGCAGCCGATCTGCTCGAGGCGGGCGGTGCGGCCCTGGTGTTTGTGGTGGTGTTTGCCTCGCTCACCTCCACCTTGGATTCGTTGCTGGCATCCACCGCCGATCTGTTGGCGGAGGATGTGTACTTCCGCCTGTTGCGGCCTCAGGCCAGTGATCTGCAGCTCAAGCAGGCGGCACGGCAGATGGTGGTGGGATTGGCCGTCGTCACCCTGGCCCTGTCCTGGCCGAAGTTGGATTCGCTGGCGTCGGTGCTGTTCTTCACCGGTGCCCTGGTGGCCTCCACGGTCTGGCCTGTCGCCTGCGGTCTGTACTGGCGCACGGCCAACCGCACGGCTGCCATTGCGGCGATGGTCGCAGGCAGCGTTGTCGGCCTGCTCGCCTACGTGCTGATCGCTCCCTATTGCGCAGCTGTGTTTTCGGCGGCTGTGTCGGCCGTCGTGATGCTGATGGGCAGTCAGATCTGGCCAGAACGCTTTGACTTCACCTTGCTGCAGGAGGAGGGATGATCCAAACGCTTCCTTTCATGGCCAGCCTTGTTGGTCTGTCTGGCTTTCAGGCTCTGCTGGTGGCCAGTCAGGTCGCTCTGGTGCTGTCGGTTCTCGTGCTGCTGCTGATCTGGTGGGTGGAGTGGCGCAATGGTCGGGTTTGGTGAAGTAATTCGAACTTCTCGACAATTGTGTAGCTGTTGCAACCATTTTTCTTCCGCTTTCGAAAGATGCCGAGCGATTTCTTGAAGATGGGCCCGCCGCTGTTGCAGGGTGTTGAAAGTGTCAGATAGCGCCGGTTGGTGATCTTCCGGCTCTGTTGCGATGAGAGGTTTGATGCTCGACGTCAAAACAGCCACGCTGGAACTGGATGACGAGCCGATGCGCTTTGCACCCATCGGGCCAGACGTCTACGGACGCACGCAGCCGGAAACGCTGCTGACGACAATTGAGGAGGACGCTGAGCCGCTCAAGGATCTGGTTGATCAGCATGTGGTGTCGATTCAGCCGTTCCAGCCCGAGACCCTGCTGCAGCTGTTTCGTCTGGCGGCCAAATATGAAAGCAACCCTGGGCGCTACATCACCCACAGCGTTCCGCTGAAGGGAAAGATTCTGATCAATGCCTTCTACGAGCCGAGCACGCGCACGCGTCTGTCCTTTGACAGCGCCTGGCACCGCCTCGGGGGTAGCTCGATCAACATCACCGACCGTGCCACCACGGGCATTGCCAAGGGCGAGTCTCTGGAAGATGTCGCCCACATGTTCAACAACTACGGCGATTGTGTGGTGCTGCGGGATAGCGATCCCGGCGCTGTTTATGCGATGTCCAGCACATTGCGGATTCCGATCATCAACGCTGGCAATGGCATCGATGAGCATCCGACCCAGGCGATGGCGGATCTCTTCACCATCCTCAAATGGCGACCATCTCTGGCGGAACCCGAGGTGGCGCCGAACCAACGCATTCGGATCGGGGTGATCGGTGTTCCAGCGCGGATGCGCACCGTGCGCTCGTTGTTGCGGATCCTGGCCAAGTTTCCCCAGATCGTGGATGAGGTGGTGGTGATCCATTCAGCGGAAGCTGATCCCGAAGACTCCCTGTTCGATCCCGGGCAACGGGAGGAGTTGCTGGAGGCGGGATTGCGGCTCCGCTGCAGCACCAACCTGATCCAGGAATTGCCCCACCTGGATGTGACCTACATCAATGCCATCGCCTGGGTGGGCGACAGTTTTGAGGTGCATGGCGATCAATTCCGTCTCACCAAGGATTTGCCTTACAAGGCCGAATCGATCGTGCTTCATCCGCTGGCGCGGGGGCAGGAACTGAGCACTTGCATGGATGACACGCCCCACAACTGGTACTTCAGCCAGGCCAGGGGAGCCGTGTTCCTGCGGATGGCCCTGCTCACCTGCATGGTGGATCGGGCCGAACGCGTGATGGATGTGATCTGAGGCGGGCTGATGTGTGGAATTGGAGGTGTTTTCAACGCAGACCGTCGCCAGACGGTGGATCGCCAGCTGTTGGTCAACATGGCGGCGATTCAGGCCCATCGCGGGCCCGATGGGTTCGGCGTTGAGGTGCTGGATCAGGCCGGCGTCGGCTTCTGCCATGCCCGCCTGTCGATCATTGATCTGAATGAGTCACGGGCCCGGCAGCCCTTCCTCACGGATGACGCTGAGGTGCTGATGGCCCACAACGGTGAGTTCTACGACTTCCAGCGGATCAGGGCTGACCTCACCGCCCAGGGGGTGCGTTTCAGCAGCAAAAGCGATTCCGAGATCCTGCTGCGGCTGTATCAACGCCAGGGCTTGGAGGCGACCTTGCCTCTGTTGCGCGGTGAGTTCGCCTTCGCCTTGTTCGATCGAGCCGAAGACTGCCTCTACCTGGTGCGCGATCGCTTCGGCATCAAACCGCAGTACTGGGCGATGACGCCTCAGGGTCTGGTCTTCGGTTCTGAGCTGAAGGTGCTGTTCGCCCATCCCGGGGTTGAACGTCGATTCACCTCCGAGGGGCTGTTCCATCAGTTAATGCAGACGATGGTGCCGGGGACGACGGCCTTTGCTGGTGTCCATCAGGTAAAGCCTGGCCATGTGGTCAAGATCCAGCGCAGCGGTGGGCGGCTGGAGGTTTCGGAGTGGGCCTACTGGGATGTCAATTTCCCCCGCAAGGGGGAGCGCGATCGCAGCCTGGATGAAGCCCACCACATCGCCGCGGTCCGGGCCGCGCTGCTGGAAGCGGTGGAGCTGCGCATGGTGGCCGATGTGCCCGTGGGTTGTTACCTCTCCGGAGGCATCGACAGCTGCTCGATTCTTGGCCTGGCCTCGGCGGTGAGTCAAAGCCCAGTGAAGGCGTTCACGATCGGCTTCGATGACGCGCGCTACGACGAATCGCCGATTGCCCGTGAAATGGCTGAGGCCACCGGCGCTCAGCAGGATGTGATGCGGCTTTCAGGCCGTGAGCTGTACGGCCACATGGAGCAGACGCTCTGGCACGCCGAACGCACGATCTACAACACCCTGGCGGTGGCCAAGTACCTGATGAGCCGCCATGTCAACAGCGTTGACTACAAGGTGGTGATGACCGGTGAAGGCTCAGACGAGCTGTTCGGCGGTTACCCGGCGTTCCGGCGCGACATGTTCCTGCACGGTCTCGATGACCTCGCCGAGCAGGAGCGTGAGGACTGGAACAGTCTGCTGCAGCAGTCCAATGCTCTGGTGCAGGGCGCCATGCTGGCGGCCGATCAGGTCGATGATCCCGATCTGGATGCCGTGGTGGGGTTCACCCCCAGCTGCCTGCAGCCCTGGCTGGCCTGTGCCCCTCTGGTCCCGGATTTGCTGGCCGAGGCCCATCGGGACGCTCTCAAGGACTATTCCCCGGGGAAAGCCATCGCCGATCAGTTGGA
>JBGKDR010000216.1:0-1618 GCA_042954225.1 Parasynechococcus sp. | reverse complement strand
TGTGTGCGCCGACGCGGGCGGCGTTGAAATCTGGACGCAATCACCACAAGGTCAACACCGGGTCGATCCCGGAGGTTGCTACCGGTTATGCGGGTAATTCCACCGTGGTGCCTGATTACGCCATTCCGGTTGCAGAAATCCTCCGGCTGAACGGCTACAACACAGCTGCTTTTGGCAAGTGGCATGAGACCCCGGGTCGTGAGACCACGGCAGCAGGCCCTCAGACCCGTTGGCCAACGCGCCAAGGCTTCGAGAAGTTCTATGGCTTCGTGGGTGCTGAAGACAACATGTGGGAACCCACCATCCATGACGGAGTCACCATCGTGGATGCACCGAAGAAAGATCGGTATCACTTCACCGAAGACATGACCGACCAGGCGATCGGTTGGGTTCGCCAACAGAAAGCCATCAAGCCCGATAAGCCCTTCTTCATTTATTACTCATCAGCCGGTGCTCACTCCCCACACCATGTGGGCAAGGAATGGATCGCCAAATATCGCGGCAAGTTTGATGAAGGCTGGGATGTTCTGCGGGCGCGCAATCTTGAGAACCAGATCAAGGCAGGGATTGTTCCTCCAGGCACGCAGTTAGCAAAAGCACCTGACAGTATTCCCAAATGGGATAGCCTTACGCCTCAGCAGCAACGCATCTATGCCCGGCAGGCAGAAGTGTTTGCTGCTTTCACAGAGCATTCTGATCACGAAGCAGGTCGTTTAATTCAAGCGATTGATGATCTGGGTGAGCTGGATAACACCTTGGTGATTTATATCACTGGTGATAACGGTGCCAGTGTTGAGGGGGATCGGACAGGCCACTGGAATTGGAACCACTACCTCAATGGCGTTGGCGAAACGCCGGATGAGCAGGAGGCCAAAATGGATGAATGGGGTGGGCCTACGACCTATCCCATGTATCACATGGCCTGGGCGATCGCTTTCAACTCACCGTTTGCACTGTCCAAGCAGGTGGCCGGAGATTTTGGCGGAACGCGCAATGGAACGGTGATTCACTGGCCTGAGCGGATCCGGAAGGGTGGTGGCATTCGCACGCAGTTCTCCCATGTGAATGATGTGGCTCCCACGATCCTTGAGGCGGCCAATCTGCCGATGCCCAGCTCAATCAATGGCATCCCGCAGATTCCGATGCAAGGAACCAGCCTGATGTACACCTTTGATAATCCAGGTGCGAAAGAGCGGCACAATACTCAGTATTTCGAGATCATTGGCAACCGCGGTATCTATCACAATGGATGGATGGCGCGAACAACGATCATGTATCCCTGGATGGCGCCACAACGGATGAATACGGTTGCAGCCGATGATGGTTGGGAGCTGTATGACACCACCGTTGATTTCAGCCTTTCCAATGATCTTGCGGCGCAATACCCCGATCGGCTCAAGGCCCTGAAAGCGAAGTTCATGGAACAGGCGATTGAGAACCAGGTCTTGCCCTTGGACGATCGTCTGCTCGAACGCTTGGTGCCGTCTGTCGCCGGTCGGCCGACTCTGTTGGGTGACCGAACCTCCATGGATCTGTATCCCTATGCCTGGAACCTCGTTGAAGACTCGATTCTCAACGTGAAGAACGTCTCCAACAGCGTGACGGCCTTTGTGGATGT
>JBGKDR010000215.1:0-1274 GCA_042954225.1 Parasynechococcus sp. | reverse complement strand
GGGCCGGTGTCGCTGATGCGCGCCTGAAGATCGTTGACCAGCTCACAGAACTGAAGCAGCCCCTTGGCGGAACGACCACCGAGGGAGCGCACCGCCTCGGGATCGCTCACCACATCCCACAGCGGAATCCCCAGCTGATTGGCGGCATCGGTGAGCCGCTGAATCGTGGTCTTGCCGATGCCCCGCTTGGGCACATTGATCACCCGCAGCAGGCTGACGGTGTCCGCCGGGTTGACCAGCAGACGCAGATAGGCCAGCACATCCTTGATCTCGCGGCGGTCATAGAAGCGCAGCCCGCCGACCACCAGATACGGGATGCCCCAGCGCACCAGCGACTCCTCGATCGCACGGGATTGGGCATTCGTGCGGTACAGCACCGCCATATCACCCCAGCTCAACTCAGGATTGGCGGCCTCCATCATGCGAAGCCGATGCACCACCGCCTCGGCTTCTGCGATCTCGTCATCACAACGGGTGAGGGTGATCAGTTCCCCTTCCCCACGGGTGGGGCGCAGGACCTTGTCGATGCGCTCACTGTTGTTGGCGATCAGGGCGTTGGCCGCCTCGAGGATCGTGGCTGTGGAGCGGTAGTTCTCCTCAAGCTTGACCATCGTGCGCGTGGTCTCGTCCGCGGCCTGATCACCGAAATCATCCTGAAAACCCATCAGGATGGTGAAGTCCGCTGCCCGGAAGCTGTAGATGCTCTGGTCGGCATCGCCCACCACAAACACCGACCGACCGTTCCAGTCGTCATACAACTGAGGATCGCGACCATCGGTGACCAGCAGCTTGATCAGCTCGTACTGGGTTCGGTTGGTGTCCTGATATTCATCCACCAGCACATGACGAAAACGTCGGTGCCAGTAGGACCTCACCTGCTCGTTCTGCTGCAGCAGCTGCACCGGGAGCAGCAGCAAATCGTCAAAGTCAAGGGCATTGTTCGCTGCAAGCGCTTTGCGATAACGGCGATAGACATCGGCCGTCAGCTTGCCCCGCTGCCCTTCGGCATTCGCCTCAAGCTGATCCGGCAACCAACCCTGGTTCTTGGCATTGCTGATGGCCCAGCGGGTCTTTTTAGGCTCAAAGCGCTTGGGATCGAGTTGCAGCTCCTGGGTGACGATCTCCTTGACCAGGCTCTGGGCATCGGCCTCGTCATAGATCGAAAACTGCTTGGTCCAGCTCAGGCCCTCCGCATCTTTGAACTTGTCGATGTCGTAGCGGAGCAAGCGCGCAAACAAGGCGTGGAAGGTACCGATCCACAGCTCCTTGGTGAC
>JBGKDR010000214.1:0-1586 GCA_042954225.1 Parasynechococcus sp. | reverse complement strand
CGGTTTCATCAAGCCAAAACGGCGCTGCCATGAATTGGTGGTCTCCAATCCACAGGTCTGCTGTTCCTCAACGCGTCGTCTGAGAATGTCTGAGGCTTCGGCATCCCCCGAAGGATCGCGAAAGGGAATGGCCGCACGGGTCAGGAGGTGAGCCTGCTCGAGAGGACTGAAGCATCGCCAACCCTCACCTTCCACTTGCTTTGATCGCGACCACGGTGGCTTGACGGCCATGGTTCCACTGCTCCATCCCTCCCGTTCACCTGGGGCTGGAAGAAGGGAGCGCAACAGCAATCCAGCCCGCTGCAAGCTGGCGCGAACAGCCGCTGATCGGCTGTAGGTCAGTAGCCGGCCTTCAGGGGCGAGTCGATCACTGAGTTGTCCAAGGAATTCCTCGCTCCAGAGCTGGGGGCAGCGTTGCGGAGAGAACGCATCGTGAAAGATCAGATCAAATTGTTGTGCCGCGGGGATGGATGCCAGCGTCTGACGGGCATCACCCCACAGCACGCAACCCTTACCGCTGGGATCCGACCAGGCTCCAGTCCGTTGGATGCCTTGCAACCGCGCGCGTGTTGACGCACTCCAGAGCCGGCAAAATCCACCATTGTTCAGAGCCAATTGCAGCGGCCGTTGATCGAGTTCCAGGCCCCACCACTGCAGCGAAAACCCAACGGCACTGTCCGCATCCCAGAGGGCGGCGCTGTTGTACCCCAGGCCAAAACAGACATCCAGAACCCGCAGTGCGCTGGGGGTCGACCAGGCGTTCAGTTCAGACGGTCGAACGAATTTGGCCTTGGCTTCATTCAGGGCACCCGCTGAGTTGTGGAAGGCTTCACCGAAGGCCCCGCTTTGCAGGCTCAAACTGCCATCGGAGGTGGGAATTGGCTCAAGAGCCCCAAGCTCTCGACCGACCGCCTCAGCGTCGTAGCCGTCCAAGGTCGTCCCAGAAGTTGGGGTATGAGACAGCTGCAGCGTCACTGCGGGCCAGCGACGAGTCACCCTTGGCCAGCATCGAAGCGACCGCGAGGCTCATGGCAACCCGGTGATCGGTTTCACTGTCAACATCGGCACCATGAAGGGGGCGACCACCGTGGATGGTCATGCCGTCCTCATGCTCGTCAATGGACGCGCCCATGGCAGTGAGTTGACGGGCCATCACCGCGAGCCGGTCGGTCTCCTTCACCCTGAGCTCGGATGCTCCCGAAATATGGCTGTCACCCTCACAGAAACAGGCAGCAACGCTGAGGATCGGAACCTCATCCACCAGCCTTGGCATCACCTCTTCGCCGAAGGAAAACGGTTTGAGCGGTCCATGGCAGACGTGGAGATCACCGACTGGTTCGCCAGCGACATCCCGTGGGTTAAGCACCTCAATCCTGGCGCCCATCTGTTCGAGCACCTCCAGAATTCCGGTGCGCGTTGGGTTCAGACCGACGTTTTCGATGGTGAGATCCGAGCCTGGGATCAAGGCTCCCGCCACGAGCCAGAACGCCGCCGAACTGATGTCCCCCGGCACCACCACATGCTGGCCGGTCAAGGCAGACCCGGGCCGCACGCTGATGTGCCGGCCCATTTCACCGCCCACCTGC
>JBGKDR010000213.1:0-3564 GCA_042954225.1 Parasynechococcus sp. | reverse complement strand
TGGACTGACTTTTAGCGATATCGGGGAGACAGGATTCGAACCTGCGGCATCTTGCTCCCAAAGCAAGCGCGCTACCAAACTGCGCCACTCCCCGGACGCGCGATCAGATTAGCGGGCCGCCTGCAACCTGTCGGCCAAGTCTGCGGCGCTTCGCAGGGCACCCTCAGCTCGACCAAAGCCAGGCCCCTCAATCCAATCGCCGCAGAAGCCAACCGACGAAATCGGACACCACTGCCATTCGGAAGGCAAAGGGTGACTTAGCGGTGTCGATGCCCCCCAACGCATCAGTCCCAAGACAACCCCTTGATCCAGAGCATGGGCAAGGCATGGCCATGACCGAAGCAATGTTGTCAGTCCTTTCTGCAGACGCAGCTCCCGATCAGCACTCGGCAGAGATGACACATCGAGCTCGCCATCAGCGCGATGGTCCAGCCCATGAACCACAAGCCCAACGCGTCCATCAGACTGGGGATGCAGCACCAGGCGCTCGATCGACCAGCGGCGCTGCGCTGCTGCAGTCAGCCAGATTTGTCGGGGCAATGCATCCTGAGCAGCCAAGGCAGGCAGCTCCAACATCAGATTCCAGCGCAGGGCTGCCGTACTGCGAGCGATACAGGCCAAGGCACGGTCCAACGCGGGGTCCTGACCTTTGGCCACGGCTGCGCGCAATGGCACGTCGTCCCAATGCAGCAAAGCCATCCCTCGTGGATGAGCCAATAACGAGCCGCTCAAAACAAGTGATCGGGCCTGCAACAGCAAGGCGCCGGCCTCATCCAGCAACGACCAGGTCAACCCATCCCAGTTCAACTTGGCCACACGTTGGCCAAAACGGATCTCAACCCAGGCCCCCACGCCATCCAAAAGGGCCTGACAGACCCCAGCCATCGAGGGGTAACCACGGAGTTGTTCCCCTGACAGAAAGGAATGGTCTGGACAGGACACGACCTCGCCCTCCTCATCGACCCCAAGACAGTCCCCCCACTCGCGACGCAGGACACCGCTGGCACGCAAAGGCTCCAACAGCGCAGCAACCTTCGGCTCATGGGGATCCAGCAGATTGAAGCCGGGAGCACCATGGTCCAGACACCAATCGGAATCCCCACGGCGCAAACGTGAGGCACTGCGACCGCCGGGTCCACGACCGGCCTCCACCATCGCCAGTGACCCCGTCCAACCCAACTGGTGAAGGCGACGGACGAACGCACACCCGGACAGACCAGCCCCCACAACCACGAGGTCATGCGTCACGGTGTGATCTGACAAAGGGAACGATCCAACACGACTTTCTGAGAAGAAATATTAGGAATCAGCTCAGCCCGAGGACGCTCGTGATCATGGAGTTGGATTGCAAGGGTGTTCTCCATGGGTCAATGTCCATTTGCAGGTCATGCCGGAGCAGTCACCCCTGCGGCCGGGACCAACAATCACAAGTGGTGGCCTGAACAACTGGACCTTTCGATTCTTCATCAACACAATCGAGACGCCACACCACTCCGCAAAGATTTTAATTACGCAGAAGAATTCAATAAAATCAATTACGACGAATTAAAGAACGATATTTTCCAATTAATGCAGGAATCACAGGACTGGTGGCCTGCCGATTGGGGCCACTACGGTGCCTTCTTCATTCGCATGGCTTGGCACAGCGCCGGCACGTACCGCAGTGCAGACGGACGCGGAGGGGCCGGCGGCGGCAACCAACGGTTTGCACCGTTGAACAGCTGGCCAGACAACATCAACCTGGACAAGGCAAGGCGATTGCTTTGGCCGGTGAAACAGAAATATGGCTTGGGAATTTCCTGGGCCGATCTGATTCTGCTGGCGGGGCATTGTGCCCTGCAATCCATGGGGCTGCCCACCTTCGGATTTGCCGCAGGTCGCGAAGACCTCTGGGAACCGGAAGCGGACATCCTCTGGGGACGAGAAACCAGCTGGCTGTCCGACGACCGTCATCACGACAACGGCAAGCTCGAGGCTCCCTTCTCAGCCACTGAAATGGGGCTGATTTATGTCAACCCAGAAGGTCCCAAGGGACATCCAGACCCTGTGGCCTCAGGCCGTGAGGTTCGCGACACCTTCAGTCGCATGGGGATGAACAACGAAGAAACCGTCGCGTTGATTGCTGGTGGCCATACCTTCGGTAAAGCCCATGGAGCAGGGTCCTCCGACCATGTGGGCCCTGAACCGGAAGCCGCATCGATTGAAGCGCAGGGATTGGGCTGGTCCAGCAGCTTGGCCAGTGGGATAGCCGAGCACACCATTTCCAGCGGGATCGAAGGGGCCTGGAAACCCAATCCCACGCGCTGGGACGGCGGCTACTTCGAAATGATGTTCACCTACGACTGGGAGTTAACGAAAAGTCCAGCTGGGGCATGGCAATGGCAACCGATCAATGTGCGCGAGGAACATCTCATTCCCGATGCCCATGATCCTTCGAAGTCATCGCCACCGATGATGACCACAGCGGACCTGTCGCTGAAACACGACCCTGTTTTCGAGCCGATCTCCAGGCATTTCAGAGAAAATCAGCAGGACTTTGCTGATGCGTTTGCCAGAGCATGGTTCAAGCTGACCCATCGTGATCTTGGCCCACGGTCTCTCTACTTAGGACCAGAAGTTCCCTCTGAAGTTCTGATCTGGCAGGACCCGATTCCCGCCTCCAGCACAACCCCGCCCAGTCAGGCCGAGCTGGACACGATCAAAGGTCAGATCGCCGCCACCGGGCTGAGCGACAGAGAGCTGATCGAAACGGCCTGGGCATCCGCTTCCACATTTCGCCAATCCGATAAGCGCGGAGGAGCAAACGGTGGACGGATCCGTCTGCTGCCCCAGCGCAGCTGGGACGTCAACCAACCCGATCAACTCGAGAAGGTTCTGAGCCAGCTCAGCGCAATTCCAAGCCAGCTGTCTATGGCTGACCTGATTGTTCTGGCGGGCGGTGTGGGGATCGAGCGTGCCGCACAAGCTGCCGGTCACGCCCTGGTGGTGCCCTTCACCCCAGGCCGCAGCGATGCCGACCAGGCTCAGACCGATACCGCCACCTTCTCAGCTCTGAAACCGATCGCCGACGGCTTCCGCAACTACAAGCAGTCGGGCGTCACCCTCCCCGATGAGCAGCTGCTGATCGATCGCGCCCAACTGTTATCCCTCACGGCCCCCGAACTGACAGCCTTGATCGGAGGCTTTCGCAGCGTTGGCATCACCGCGGCGGGAACGACCCATGGTCTGTTGACCGACACCATCGGAACGTTGAACAACGCGTTCTTCATCAACCTCCTGGACATGCAGGTGGTATGGAAGCCGCTAACTGAGGGATCCGATCTGTTCGAAGGCATCACCCGTCAAAGCGGTGAACGCCGCTGGACGGCAACACGGGCTGATCTTGTCTTTGGCTCCAATGCACAACTACGTGCCATTGCCGAAGCCTTCGCACAGAACGGTGGTCAGCAACTGATGATTGATGCCTTTGTGCAGGCCTGGGTGAAGGTCATGAACCTCGACCGCTTTGATCTGCGCTGATCGTGAAGCTGATGAATGGGTCGCCTGAGATTCGAACTCAGGACC
>JBGKDR010000212.1:0-7693 GCA_042954225.1 Parasynechococcus sp. | reverse complement strand
AGCAGGCTCAGGGTCTCGGCCGAGTCGCCCACCTGCCCGTAGCAGTCCGCAATCAGCCATGCAGGCAAGTGGCTTTCTTCTGCAAGGACATCGCGGAGACGGCGGCCTGTGATCAGGCGGCGGCGCTTTTTGCCGAGCAGCAGCACCAGAGCCCACGCGGCATCAGCTTTCTCGGCTTGTTGGAAATGCTCGGCGAGCGCCGACACCTTGGCGTTGGTGCCGTTGACGCGGTCAAGCTGATCCAACAGTGCCCGAAAGGCCTGCATGCCATTACGGCGACTGCCGCCATCCTGTCGAGATGCTCTACCTGCTGTCGAAACTGCTGCCGTTGGCCGTTCTGCCCCTCGGTGTCGCGTTGCTGTTGCTGTTGGCGGCCTGGCTCGGTCGCCGACGCTGGCCGTTGCCGGCAGCCTTGTCCGTGCTGACGCTGTTCAGCACAGGCTGGATGGCTCAGCTGCTCTGGCGCAGCGTCGAAGCACCTTGGCAGCGCCGATCGGTGGAGTCGGCACCGCATGCGGCTGCAATCGTGGTGCTCAGCGGTGGTCGCCATGCCGCCCCTGGGGGTGATCGCATCAGCGAGTGGCACGATCCGGATCGCTTCCTCAGCGGTGTGGCCTTGTTCAAAGCAGGTCGTGCTCCGCGACTCCTGTTCACTGGAGGTCAAAGCCCGTTTCAGCCAGGTCTATCCCCAGAAGGGGCGCTTTACCTCGAGGAGGCTGCCGCCATGGGAGTGCCTGCAACGGCAATGACCTCCACCCCACCTGTTGTGAATACGGCGGAGGAAGCGCGTGCCGTGGCAGCGTTGTTGCACCGCGACGAACGAACGGTGTTGCTGGTGACCAGTGCCTTTCACATGCGCCGCGCCCAGCGCCTGTTTGAACGGGAGGGGTTGACCGTCCTGCCTTTTCCCGTGGATTTCAAGGCCCGAGGCCATTGGGCCGGGCCGATCTGGGGTGATCCAATGATGTGGGTTCCGACGGCCCGTCATCTCGATGACAGCTCTTGGGCGTTGCGGGAGTGGATTGGACGACTGGTGGTTCGAAGTTGGTGAATTGTTTGGGGCGGTTAGTGAATGTCTGGGAAGTGTTTTGTCATGCAGGACTGGCAAATCCCGTGGCTGAAATTCAGTGTGCTGTGTTGCATCATGAATTGGTCGAAGGGTTGCCATTGACCGCGTTGATCTCTCACGCTTTTGCAATAACTGCAGGTGCTGATGAGTCCTTGGTTGTGATGCATTCTGCAGAACTCCTCCATCAAGGTGAATGATCGCTTCCTGAGCTCCAGATGCATCACCACCTGTTTGGCCAGTTCCTGCATGATCTTGAATTGGGAGTTCGTCAGTGATTTCGGGATTCGATCAATGACGCACAGGGTTCCCAGCCGTTGTTCCGTGGGCGTTTCAAGGGGGAAGCCTGCATAGAGACGGATGTGCGGTTCTTGCAGGACGAGCGGATTGTCTTTGAAGCGTTGATCAAACAGAGCGTCTTCAACCACCATTGGGTCCGCGTCCAGGATGGTGTGGGCGCAGAAGGACATATCCCGAGGCGTTTCGTCCACTTTGAGCCCCACTTTTGACTTGAACCATTGGCGCTCGCGATCCACCAGCGAAATCAAGGCGATGGGGACATTGCAGGCCAAAGCAGCGATTCGCGTGATGTTGTCGTACACCTCCTCCGGCTTTGAACCGAGAATGCGGTACTCACTCAGGGCCTTGAGTCGCTGCTCTTCATTAACGGGTTTGCAGGCCGCTTGGTGCATGATTTGGCCTGAAAACCCTGCTTTGTTGATAGATCTGTCCGTTCGATGATTTCAAGGCTTTTGTCTAAAGATTAAGAAACTATTGATGAGGTTTTGTGAAGCTCTTCGGGGCTTGCCGTGTCGTCCTCATCTCCAAAGAGGGTGTCCAGAGGTTCAGCATCGATCGATTCCACCTCCCGCAGGTACCTGGCCAGCACATCACTCTGGCCATGGGTGACATAGACCTTGCTGGCGCCGGATTGACGAATGGTGTCAATCAGACCAGGCCAGTCCGCGTGGTCGCTGAGCACGAATCCCCGCTCGTAACCGCGCCGCCGGCGGGCCCCTCGGACCGCCATCCAACCTGATGCGAAGCCCGTTTGTGGTGAGCGGAATCGCCGCATCCAGCTGGAGCGATGGGCGGAAGGCGGCGCCAGGATCAACCGTCCAGCCAGGGGGTCCTGCCGCGGGATTTCACTCACCGGTCGGCTCGGGGTCATGGCGATGTCTGCGTCGCGGTAATGGCGTGTGATCGTCTCAACCGCGCCATGGAGCAGCACCTCGTCGTCCACACCGATGGCATGCAGTTCAGCCATCAGTCGTTGTGCCTTTCCGAATGCATAACAGAACAGAACGGATGGACGACTCGGATCCCCTTTCCACCAGTCCAGGATGTCCCTGGCGACTGCCGCACCGCTGTCCCATCGGTAGATCGGCATTCCGAACGTGGCTTCCGTGATCAGGACATCGCAGGGCACCGGTTCGAAGGGGACGCAGCTCGGGTCAGGATCCCGCTTGTAGTCACCTGTGATCACCCAGACAGCACCGCTGTGCTCCAGACGGATCTGGGCGGAACCCAGGACATGTCCGGCGCTGTGGAAGGACACCTGGCATTGGCCAAGCCAGAACGGTGCGCCGTATTGCACGGGGTTGAGTCGGATGTCCTGACCGAGTCGCTGACGCAATACCCCTTCACTGCTGTCGATCGCCCAGTACTCGCCACAGCCCGCACGGGCGTGATCGGCATGGGCATGGGTGATCAGAGCCCTTGGCACCGGACGCCATGGATCAATCCAGGCATCGGCGGCCCGGCAATACAGCCCCTCAGCCGTTCGTTCAATCAGCGGCTCATCTCCAGCATGCGTTGAATCGGGGCAAGCGCCTTCAATCGGGTCGCTTCGTCCATCTCGATCGCCGGTTCCAGTGTCTCAAGACACCGGTGCAGTTTGTCGAGGGTGTTCAGGCGCATGTAGGGGCAGGCATTGCAGCTGCATCCGTCCAGTCCCGGCACATCGATCAGCGTTTTCTCCGGCACCCGCTGGTGCATCTGATGGAGAATCCCGGGCTCCGTGAGCACGATGAAGGTCTGGGCTGCGCTGGTTTCCGCGTGCAGCAGAAGCTTGCTGGTGGAGCCGATGAAATCCGCCATCTCGAGCAGATTGTCCTGGCATTCCGGGTGGGCAATGACCTCAGCCTCCGGATGCTCGAGCTTCAGCCTGAGCAAGGCTTCCTCGCTGAAGGTCTCGTGGACGATGCAGCCCCCAGGCCAGAGGGTCAGGTCGCGACCGCTTTGACGTTGCACCCAACGCCCCAGGTTCTGGTCGGGAGCGAACAGGATCGGTCGGTCATCGGGCAGCTGACGGACAAGATCGACGGCGTTGCTGCTCGTGCAGATCAGATCGCTCTGGGCTTTCACCGCTGCGGTGCAGTTGATGTAGCTGACCACAAAGTGATCAGGGTGCTCAGCACGGAACCGGGCGAAGTCGTCGGCAGGACAGTCGTCTGCCAGGGAGCATCCCGCCTCGAGGTCCGGAAGCACAACGGTTTTCTCGGGGCTGAGAATTTTGGCCGTCTCGGCCATGAAGTGCACACCGCAGAACACGATCACGTCCGCTTCCGTGGCGGCGGCTTTGCGTGAGAGCTCGAGGGAATCGCCGATGAAATCGGCGATGTCCTGAATCTCAGGTTCCTGGTAGTAGTGCGCCAGGATCACCGCATTTCGTTCGGCTTTGAGCCGATGGATCGCCGCAACCAGATTGTTGTCAGCGCTCATCAGAACCGGAGACGGGCAGGATGGAGCCAGATTAGGCCTGCGATCTGACGCACCTGAGCATTGCCATCGCCGGAGATCTGCATGGTGCCTGGGGCGACGCCGACGAACGGTTGCTGACCATTCTTCAGCCCGATCTCACGCTCTTCGTCGGAGACCTCAGCGACGGTGATCTCAGGCTCACGCGGCGCATCGCTTCCCTGCCCATCACCAAGTCGGTGATCCTCGGCAATCACGATCGTGGAGGCGATCGCTCCGGTGGTGTTCTGCGCCAGCAGCTCTCCTTGCTTGGCGACCATCACTGTGCCTGGAACCGGCGTTCCTGGGACCATCTCTCCTGCTCTGTGGTCGGGGCACGACCCTGCAGTTCCGGTGGAGGATTTCATCTCTCCAAGGCGGTTGAGGCGGTCTACGGGCCGATCGATCTGCAGACGTCCGTCGAGCGGATTGTGGCGGCGGCCGCGGAAGTCCCAGAGGATCACCCCCTGATTGTGATGGCCCACTGCGGACCGACCGGGCTGGGCTCGGATCCCGACAGTCCCTGTGGACGGGATTGGAAGAAGCCAGCTGTGGATTGGGGGGATCAGGATCTGGCCCTGGCACTCGATCAGATCAGCGAACGGCGCTGTCCGGATTTGGTGGTGTTCGGCCACATGCACCATCAGCTCAAACGCGGCTCCGGCCTACGTCAGACCCTTCTGCGCAACCGTCAGGGCACCGCATTCATCAATGCGGCCTGTGTTCCACGCTGCGGGTTGGATGCCGATGGTCGCCCCCTGCTGCATCTCTCTTGGGCGGAATTCGAAGGGTGTCGCCTCTCCCACCTGTCCCATCGCTGGTATGCCCCAGATGGTGTGCTTCGCCATGAGGAGACGTTGTCCTTGCCGGACCCCGCGCCGTGCTGATCTACGTCTGCAGCAGCAGTCATGGCTTTGGTCATGCCGCAAGGGATGTGGCCGTGCTGCAGGCCTTGCATGCCCGTCGACCGGATTGGACGCTCATCCTCAGTTCGCGATTGGATCCGCGGGTGTTGAGGACGCTGATCGGAACGACCCCGATTCAGATCAGGCCCTGTCGCTGGGATGTGGGGATGATTCAGGCCGATGCCCTGGGCTCCGATCCCTCCGCCACGCTCGAGGCCCTGGACCGGCTCAGCCACACCCTCCCCGAGCAGATTCGTTGTGAGGCCGCATGGATTCGTTCGTCTGGGCGACCCTGTCTGGTCCTGGGAGATATTCCGCCGGCGGCGGCAACCCTCGCGGATGCGCTGGATGCTCCCTTGGTCTGGATGAGCAACTTCGGCTGGGATGCCATCTACGAGCCGTTCGGAGGGGAGTTTCTGGTCAGGGCAGCGGAGGCACGAGCCCTCTACGCCAAAGGTCAGCAGCTTCTGCGGTGCCCCTTTGACCTGGCCATGGACTGGGGCTGTCCCGAGCGGACGCTCGGACTGGTGTGCGGTGTGCCCAGGCCGCTTCCTGATGACCTGCAGAACGTCATCGACGCCCTCACGCGGCCTCTGGTTCAGATCGGCTTCGGTGGCCTGGGTCTCCCGTTGGACTTGGACTTGCTGGCGCGCTGGCCAGACCACCACTTCGTGATGGCGGCACCGCATTGCGTCTCGTCAGCGGAGGTTCCTCCCAATCTCATCCTGCTGCCGGAGGGGGTCCGTCCACTGGATCTCTTCCCTTACTGCGAGCGCCATCTGGGCAAGCCTGGTTTCAGCACATTTGCTGAGGCCATGGCCAGCGGCGTTGGGCTCCATGTGGTGGAGCGGCGTGATTTCGCTGAGGTTGAGGCGCTGATGCATGGGTTGGTGCGTCATGGTCATCACCGGCAGCTCACCCGTGAGCAACTCATGGACGGTGATTGGCAGCTTGATCACCCGCTTCACGCACCGACGGATGGGCCTTTGAAGGCTTCGGGCGCTGAGATGGCGGCAGATGCGGTGATCAAGCAGTTGGAATAAGCACTTATAAATTTCCCCCTCCAGCAATTAATTGTTTCTAATCCCGGGCATTTTGTGCTGTTGATTAACCCTGGGGAGCGCAATTTGCCCGACTTGCTCTGTCTTGTGCAATTTGTTGACTGGCATATATACCTATTGCCCTCTTGGGTTGTTTCGACAAAGTCGTGTCGTTGGTTTTTCTGCCATCAGGTAGTTTTCATCGCTTAACGATGAAAATTTCCTCTTCATCGAATTTGTTCCTTGTATCGCTGGGTATGGGTTTCGAGATGTCCAGACAAGTTTCCGCGCTCTCGGCAGCTGCCCTTGTCGGCTCTCTGGCCTCACCTGTGATCCCCGCTCCTGCACGGGCGAGTCTTCTTCCACCCGAGTCCCGGGCGCAGCTGATCAGCTCTCCCGATGCGGTGCCCACCCGCGCCATTCCCTACGTGATCACCCCTGAGCGTCGCGCGATGCTCAACACCATCCGTTTTGCCGAGGGCACCTGGAAGGGTGGGCTGGATGTCGGCTATCGGGTGATGTTCGGCGGTGGCCTGATGCCGTCCCTCGATCGCCACCCCAATCGGGTGATTTACAGCTCCCGTTACGCCAGTGCAGCGGCCGGGGCGTATCAGTTCATGCCCTTCACCTGGTCGATGGTGCAGCGCAGCATTGGCGTGCGCGGTTTTGGCCCTGAAGCCCAAGACCAAGGCGCCCTCTTCCTGATTCAGCGCCGCAAGGCTCTGGGTCTGACCGACACAGGCACGTTGACCCCGTTGCTGACCGCCAAGCTGGCACCTGAGTGGGCGTCGTTTCCCACGCTGTCCGGACGCAGCTACTACGGACAGCCGGTGAAGGCATACTCCCGTCTTCGTTCCTTTTACGACGTCAACCTCAAGGAGCTGCGTCGGTTGCGCGACGAGCGTCGTGCTGAGTTGGCCCGAATCCCTGAACTTCCTGAGGTCTGCACTGGGTCACGCATTGCCTGCGCAACCCAGCTCTGAGTTCGGCAGTTAGCCCTCGCTGTCCTTGCTGAGGCGTTGACCGACCGTCATCTGCGCAATCAGGTAGGCCGCTACGGCTCCTGCCATGAAGCCAAGACCGTTGCGGATCAATGGCAGCAGCTCCGGCGTGCGGGTCACAACCGGGGCGATGCCGAAGACGCCGAACAACATGATCCACAGCGGTGAGAGCAGCAGCAGCCATGACCAGGCAATCGTTTCCCCCTCTTTGCGAGGGAAGCCAGCGAAGCCGGCGATGACGCCTCCGAGGATGGAGGTGGTCAGGGTCCACAACCACTGTTCCAAGGGCAGCCCGGGAACCACCTGACAGCCGCCGCGCTCCAGGCAGATCTCAACGGCGTTGAGGGCATCAAGCACGGCACCGTCCTCGCCGTTGTCCTTGACGTAGTACTGATTGCCGAAGCGGGTCTGCAGTTCCACCCAGTACGTCCTGGGCATCATCGCGAAGAAGGCATCCCCCACGTTGAAGTTGAGGATGTTTCCGCCACGGGGGTCGGCTACCACCAGCAGGCTGCTCTCATCGAGACCCCAGAATTCACGCACGGCGAGTCCCGGTGTCTGCTCGTACTGGGTCAGCACCCTCAGCTTCCAGCCGGTTTCGTTTTCAACCGTGTTGAGGGACTCCTCGAGGCTGGCGCGTTGCTGATCCGAAAAGATCTTGGCCAGGTCGATCACCGGGGTGGGGTGATCGGGAAGCAGGTCGGGGTTGTCGTAGGCGGCCGCAGGACCAGGGATCCCAAGACTGATCACCAACACCAGAAGTGCGGCCCAGAGGCCCCTGATGTGATGTGCTCCCATAGATCCTCTGCAATGAGCGGCATTCTCTCCAATGGATTCCAGTGCTGCGTCCATTCCGTTCTGGCTGTTGCGACATTTTCAACAGAGCGCTGAGCCCGTCCCGTTCAGCCGCTACATGGACTGGGTTCTGAATGATCCCGAGGG
>JBGKDR010000211.1:0-1078 GCA_042954225.1 Parasynechococcus sp. | reverse complement strand
CCCACAACCAGAAGCGCGTGCGCCTGATCACACAATCTCCAGCCGGCGGCGTTCAGTCTGCAACCGACTGCGACGCTGTTTGGCCTCGCGGAGCATCTCCCGACCGTCGTGGAGATAGTTGTCGACGTAGCCCATCGTGTAACGCTCCAATTCCTTGAGGGCGTCATCCACCTCCGAGAGACAGTGGTAGACGCTGAGGCCGAAGCCACGGGCCGACTCCGGCGTCGGCATCGACTGGAACAGCTTGGTCACCCGCTCCATCTTCTGCATACTCCGCTCGAGATAGGCGCAGAAGGCCTCCATCAGGGCATCGTCGTAGGGGTCGGCCGACAAGGCCCTGAACTGCGCAGGAAAGGGGTTGATCACCTCCCCCAGCAAGCGGTCGATCGGGGCATACACCTGCTGCAGCCAGATCGCCAACGCCGCATCTTCCGCCACGGCCTTGCCGTGGGCACGGTCCGCCCGGCGCCAGTCGCGTGTGCTCCGAGCGGCCGCTGAGGCCACCGGGCGATGGCTGCGGTCAAAGGCCGCCCGGCGTTCCTGATCACCCAGAACCTCCCAGGCGGCATTGAGGGCGAGGATCTGCTGGTCATCCCCTCCAGCATCCGGATGGTGCTGTTTCACCAGCTGGCGGTAGGCCGATTTGATCTCTGCAGTGGTGGCCTGATGGCTCACCCCCAGCACGGCGTAGGGATCGGTCATGCTCACAGCTTGGCGTCAGAGGTGCCCGTCACGCCGGGGCGCCAGCGAAGCCGATGAACTGAACATCGGCGTGGAGAGATAACGCTCCCCGGTGCTGGCCAACATCACGACCATGCGCCGACCATCCATCTCAGGCTGAGCCCCCAAACGCAATGCCGCTGCCACGGCGGCACCACTGCTAATTCCGCAAAGCAGGCCTTCCTCCCTGGCCAGGCGCCGTCCCATCGCCATCGCCTCCTCATCAGCCACCGTGATAACGGAATCGATCTGGTCGCGGTCGAGGACGGACGGAATGAAGCCGGCTCCGATTCCCTGGATGCGGTGTGCCCCTGGCGGACCTCCCGACAACACCGCACTGGCTTCCGGCTCCACCGCC
>JBGKDR010000210.1:0-1254 GCA_042954225.1 Parasynechococcus sp. | reverse complement strand
ATTGGCGTCCGAGGATGGACTCGATGTGCGCAGCGGCCATGAAACCCCTGACGGGTTTGCCCTTGATGGCCAGCTGTTCGGTTGGGATTTTGAAGACGACGACGACGGCAACCGCTGCGTGCTGATCGAATTCGAAGGCGATGAAGTGGCTGGGGCCTGAGTCGCCGGCCTATCCGATCCGGCTGACGTAGGCGAACACACACACCACAACGGTGCTCGCAGCGGCGAGAAACCCAAGCCCCAGCGACAGGTCATTGAAGTTGCGCTCGTCTCCCCTCAAAGCCGCTGCACCCAATCTTGTCGAAATGTAGCGGTCTTGACTGTTTTTGGCTTGGTCATGGTCATCGCTCAGGCCGTGGTTTCTCGGTGCATCCAGCTGATCCAGTCGGCGGAGATCTGCTTGGGGCAGACCGCCTCGCATTCCAGGTGGCTGCTGCAACTGCCGAAACCCTCCTCCTCCATCCGTTGTTGCATGGCCTTGGCCCGTCGCCCCCGCTCCGGCTGGCCCTGCGGCAGCTGACCGAGGTGGGCCAGCTTGGCCGCCACGAACAGGCTGGCCGAGGCGTTGCGGCAGCTGGCCACACAGGCGCCACAGCCGATGCAGGTCGCGGTCTCGAAGGCCATGCTCGCCTGCTCGCGCCCCACCGGCAGGGCGTTGCCATCGGGAGCCTGTCCCGTTCCCGTAGAGCAATACCCCCCGGCGGCCACAAGTCGGTCGAAGGCGGAGCGGTCCACGCTCAGGTCCTGAACCAGGGGAAACGCGGCCGCGCGCCAGGGTTCCAGGGTCAGCTCGTCCCCATCGCGGAAGGCCCGCAGGTAGAGCTGGCAGACCGAGGTGGCCTGGCGGGGCCCATGGGCCTGGCCGTTGACCAGGAAGCCACAGCTGCCGCAGATGCCTTCGCGGCAGTCGTGGTCAAAGCTCACGGGCCGCTCTCCGCCGCTGATCAAGCGCTCGTTGAGTTGATCGATCGCTTCCAGCAGGGACAGGTCGGGGGAGACGTCCTCGAGTTGATGTCGCTCAAAGCAGCCCGGTTGGTCGGGCGAAAGCTGTCGCCAGATGCGCAGGGTGAGCTTCATGTGTAGCGGCGCGTGGTGGGTTGAAGGGTCGTGAATTGCAGCGGTTCGCTGTGGCGGATCGGTTCTCCGTCCGGGTTGGCTTCCCAGGCGGCGATATGGGCGAAGTTGGTGTCATCGCGCTGGGCCTCCCCATCGGCGCTCTGGTGCTCTTCGCGGAAGTGGGCACCGCAGGATTCC
>JBGKDR010000209.1:0-1085 GCA_042954225.1 Parasynechococcus sp. | reverse complement strand
TAGGACGCGTAGAGGGTGACGTACTGCGGAGCGCCATCGAAGGGGGCGCTGAAGTTGAACAGTTTGCGGTTGGAGCCCCAGCCAGCGCTCTCCTGCGCTTCCTCTCCGAGATCACGCAGGTAAGGAACGGTTTCCTCACCGAAGGTCTGGGCGTACTCACTGGAGTTGACGAGAACGTCCACCAGTCCGTTGAGCCCCTGATTGCTGAGGATCGAGAAGGACTTGCGGAACTCTTCGAGCGAACTCACGCCGCGGCCGAGGAAGTGGCGGTAGGCGAGTTCCACCACACGGCTGTTGACGAAGCGATCGTGGAACTGCTGGCGGTATTCCTTACTGCGACCAAGAGCGCGGATGAACTCGCGCATCGAGATCTGGCCCTGGATGACCTGACTTGCAGCGGACGATGCCGGGGTCTGTGAATAGCCCTTGGCGATGTCGCGCTCGAAGATCTGGCGATAGGCCGCCCGAATGATTTCAGCCTTCTCGGCACCGGAGAGACCGGGGCGCATCTCAAAGCGTTGGCTTCCCTCGGAGGCGAGCGCGTAGATGGCCGGCAGCTGCAGGCCCTGCTGCACGCTGCTGCCCTGGCGTTGCTTGGTGCTGGGGGTTGCGACCGCCAGTTCCTGGAGCAGAACGTTGAAGCAGTCGATCGTCATCTGACGGGCTTCCGGCCGGTCCTGCAGGAGCTGGGCACAGGCAGCTCGCATTTCCTGCAGGGCCACGTTGGTGGCGGCCAGGGAGCAGTTGCTTTCCAGCACATCCCGCAGTCCGCGGGTGTTGACCGACAGGATGCTGGGATCGCCGGCGACAAGGGCATAACCCACGTAACGCAGGAACCAGCCCATGTCGCGCACGGACTTGCGCATGAACGCCGGGCCGTACTTGGCGACGCTGATGGCGTTGAACCCGGTCGGGAGCACGACGCGGACATCGGCATCACCACCGGCGCCATCAAACAGACGGGTCAGGAAGTTGCCGCGTTTGGTGTTGTCGCTGGCGCCCGTGAAGGTGCGCACAGAAGCCTCAAACGCCGCCTGGTCAGCGGCCAGAGGGGTTCCGTCGGCGGCCCGTCCGGTCTCGCCGGT
>JBGKDR010000208.1:0-2117 GCA_042954225.1 Parasynechococcus sp. | reverse complement strand
TTCATCCTGAGCTCAAAAGCATATCCGTCCTTGTCAATGACTTTTATTCACTTTCCGAATGTCGTGACCTTTGCTTCCATGTTCAGGAGCATCAATTCACCTGCGAGTCACTACAAAACCTTCTAGAGGCAGAAGGGTTAGTGTTCTGTGGATTCATGCTTCCTGAATCCACCAAAGCGGCCTATCGCCAGCAGTTTCCTGATGACAGCAATTGCACTTCGTTGAGCAACTGGGCAAGATTTGAACAAGATAACCGATCAACCTTTCAAAGTATGTATCAATTCTGGGCCTTCAATCCGCTCTAGCTCTCTTTTGCTGGGAGTCAATGTGTCTTCCCTTAAAGCGGTCTCTTTGACGTCCAGTTTTTATTTGCCAGGTTTTCGTCTTGTATTTGTTCTCGATTTCTTTGCTCTTCCTATTGTCTCAGGTCTGTGATTAGCGGATTAATTCGCAATTTTCTTGATTAATCGTTTTGGCGTCTGGATATTGTGACCAAAGGCCCTTGAGCAAACCGCGGGGTTCAATGGTGTAAACCACCAGTCCATGCTGATTGGGGCCCGGTGACCAGCTGGACGCAAGAACATTGCCTGTTCTGATCGCCACTCCGTTGTGCACGGAATTGCCAATTCTCCAGGTGAGGAAGTAACCGCGCCCCTCTTTGGCAATCGCGATGTCTGCCCTGTATCGCCCTCCATTCGCATTCGTCCCGATGCAGCTGTACTCGCCAGCAAGTTGTTGCGACGAGGCTGGTTGGGTTGAGACAAGCATGGAGATCGCCAGTGCCTTGAGTGTGGAGCTTCTGATCATGCGCCTCTCTTGGAAATCATGCTTCTGGAATGACTCACCATTAAAAAAGCAGGGGATCACGGCCCCTGCTCGATGCTTTGAAACAGCGCGGATCAGGCGGTTTTGGATGCCTTGGTCAGCAGAGCGGACATGGTGGCGGCAAGAGCCATGCAACCGGCGACGGCGAGGAAACCCATGGGAGGTGTTGTTTGGGATGCAGCCACTTTTCCCCTCGGCAGCCCCCTCTGCCTGTTGTCTTTGCGACAGAAATTGAAAGATGCGGACGAATGAGCAATAAAAAGCGGCCTCTCCCAAAGCCGCTCGACGCATTCGGTTCAACTGTGCCGCACTTTGAGACAGCCGCAAGGGCTTGCTGCAGCCCAGAGCTGACCAGCATCAGACCAAAATGCGACATTTGATACGGCTCGTGCTGTTAGGTGGCTGTTAGTCCGTGGTCAGGCGCTGTTTCAACCATGTTGTTGTTTTCAAGGCACGAACCGCTTAACGACAATGGGGATGTTGGGCCTCCAGGACTCTGGAGGCGTGTGATCTGGTTGTTCGCCTCGGGCTTTGGTCGTGATGCGCATTCAGTCCTCGAGGAGATTGATGAGCCTGCGCTTTGGGACGACCCGCTGGATTGAGCTGATGACGTTGTTGCTGAGTTGAACCGTTCGCGAGTTGGATCCATGCGACGTTGATTCGATCCGGTTCAGGTCCATGGCAGCGTTTGATCACTCCACGCCCTTTCTGTTGTTGGCACGGATTCACGTCAAGCCGGGTTGTGTGGATCAGTACCTGGAGATTGCTCAAGCGGCTGATGCTGCCGTCAAGGCATCAGAGCCAGGCATGATTCACCACACCTTTGATCGGGATCCAGAGGATCCACAGGCGTTCGTGTGGTCAGAGGTCTATGCCAACGATGATGCTTTTCGTGCGCATGTGTCCAATCCTCCCGTGCAGCATTACCTCCAGCAGCATGCTGAACTCGGGGATGGTTTCAGCGTTGAGGTCTATGGCACTGTCGGTGACGACTGCCGATCGTTGATGGAGTCGTTGGGGCTTCCGCTGAAGATTTTTGAAACTGCGCTTGGCTACAGCCGTGTGTCAACCAAGCCTGTTCCTTAGGGATGACGCATACGTGGCTGTCATTGTTGTTACAAATGCGTGTGTTGTTTGTTTGCGTTTGTCTCTCGATCGATCGTCTAATCGTTAAACAATGTTGAGCGACGAATCGATTTGTATTCTTGGCGATAACCCGAGCGTTTTGCGGTTAAGGTTTTCTTTAGAAGACTTTGTTGTGCTGGAGGCTTTTTTATGTCGAAAAGTCTGAA
>JBGKDR010000207.1:0-3229 GCA_042954225.1 Parasynechococcus sp. | reverse complement strand
CCGGTCCATGTCCAGGGTTGGCTGGACACCGGCTCAGGCCAGTCAGAAAGGGGCTTTCTAGGCCTGCGTACCTGCTTGAGAAGCAGGTACGCAGGTTTGTTGGCCTCATTTAGAGCCCCCGCTGGTCTCCGGAACGCAATTGTGTCGCCATGATCTCATTCAAGTCTTTTATTTGGTCTAGGTGCGCGATGCATGTGAGATTCATGGTCACCCCACGCGCCTGAGGACACTGGCCTGTCGTGTTGAGCCTTTTCGCCGGATGGTGGGCGGGCTCGGCTTCGCTTCCCATGGCTTGAGCGCCCGGCCCGGCGAGACTCCAATGCATCTCGGATAAGACTGTTAATGAGTCCCATAACACGCCTTACATGGGACTCATGGGATGGCTTTTGTTGTTGTCTCCGCTGGAGGCTTTGCACAAAAAAACCTGGGTCGATCGACCCAGGTTGTGGCATTGCATGCAAGAGAGCTGATCAGGTTGCCGTTTGCATCCCCTGGATCAGGTAATCGAAGTAGGGACTCGACATCTTGATCTGCTTTTCAGACAGCAAAGCAAGGGCAGCAGCCTTCATCGTTTTCATGGCTTCAACCATTCCTGGCATCGGCACGCCAAGAGAGTTGTACATCTCACGGGCACCAACCAAGCCGATGTCCTGGATCATTTCGGTGCTTCCGGCCAGAACGCCGTAGGTGATCAGCCGCAGATACCAGCTGTAGTCCCTGAGACACTGGGCGCGTTGCCGCTGTCCATAGGCGTTGCCACCGGGAGCGACATATTCGGGCTTTCGGCTGAAGAGCTGCTTTGCAGCCTCGTCAATGATCTTCTTCTCGTTGTCAGTCAGTACCTTCACCACGGACACCCGCATGGCTCCCTGGTCGAGGTATTCCACCATCGTGCGCAACTCGCCGCTGGTGGGGTACCGCAGATCATCATCGGCCTGAAGGATGAGATCCCGGACAACGCTCATAGCACTGGACAGTCTTCGAAGAGTTTAGTGGTTGCAGACGTTTCTCCCGGTCTGGTTGGCTCGAGGTGTAACGCCTTTGCAATGCCAGGCTGACGGGATGGAGGATCAAGCCCAGATGCATCAGAACGCCAACCGCGTCACACCCACCCCTGGGGGTGTCGTTGAGGTGGAATGCCGGGATCTTGATCGTGATGGCAAGGGCCTGGCTAGCTGGAACAACTGGATCTTGGTGATCCCTGATCTGTTGCCGGGTGAACGAGCCAGAGTTCAGTTCCAGCAACGCCAAAAATCACGTTGGATTGCCCGAACTGTCGACTTGTTGTCGGCGTCGGAGAATCGGCGCAAGCCTCCCTGCATGCTGGCCAATCAGTGCGGTGGATGCACGCTGCAATCGCTTGAGGAGAGTGCGCAAACCCGTTGGAAGCAGCAGATGCTTCAGCAGACGATGGCTCGGGTTGGAGGGATCAGCACTGACCCACGACCGGTTCTCCATGACAGTGCCCGGTTGCTTGGCTATCGAAACCGCGCCTTGATTCCACTGCGCAGGGACGATAACGGCGCCTTGAAAGGTGGTTATTTCCGCCCAAGATCACACCGCATCGTGAACATGAATCAGTGTCCGGTGCTTGATCCGCGATTGGATTGCCTGATTCAACCGATCAAAGCCGACCTCGATGCCACCGGTTGGCCCGCCGACCATGACCTTCACCACGGCGGGGGGTTACGCCACCTCGGTCTTCGTGTCGGGCACCACACCGGTGACGTCCTCATCACCCTGATCAGCAGCCATCGCAACTTGCCCGGTCTGCGTGCGTTGGCTGAACAATGGTTGGCGCGTTGGCCGGAGGTCAAAGGTGTGACCCTGAATCTTCAGCCCAAACCCAGCAATCTCATTCTCGGTGCGGAGACAGACTGTGTTGCCGGGTCTGACACGATCGCTGAGACATTCTGTGGTCTTGCGTTACGCCTCGGCAGTACAACCTTTTTTCAGGTCAATACCCCACAGGCGGAACGGATTGTCTCGACCCTCGCCGCCTGGTTGTCATCCCAGACATTCGATGGCCATGTCATTGATGCCTATTCAGGGATCGGAACCATCAGTTTGCCCTTGGCGCAATCGGGGTTGCGCGTTGTCGGCCTAGAGCTGCACCAGGCCTCTGTGGATCAGGCGCGAATCAGCGCGATGCAGAACAATCTGTCCGATCGATGTGACTTCATCGCCGGTGATGTTCTTGATTCACTCGAGCGCAACTTGCCGGGTGCTGGTGCCCTTGTTCTTGATCCGCCGAGGCGTGGTCTCGATGCCAAGGTTGTTGATCTGATCCTGTCTGACCCTCCACCACTTTTGGCCTACCTCTCCTGTGATCCAGCTACCCAGGCCAGGGATCTCAAGCTGTTGCTAGATCCCAATGGCCCCTATGTGTTGGATGATTGTCAACCCGTTGACTTCTTTCCCCAGACCACGCATCTGGAATCACTGGCGTTGCTCAGGCGGAGTAAGCCATGACTCAACTGCGCAATTCGGCCTGGTCTTGCTTGACCAGTGCCTGACGCACTTTTTCATGCACCGGTTGAATCTTGTCGTCCGTAAGTGTTTCTTTCTTGCTCCGATAGCGCAGTCGGAACGCCTGGCTTGCCATGTCAGCCCCCACCTGATCGCCTTCGAAACGATCAATCAGTTCCACATGTTCCAGCAGCGGTTTTCCTGCTTTGCGGATGGTTTGGATGAGATCAGCTGAGAGGCAGTTGTTACTGACCACAACAGCCAGATCGCGCTCACTGGCTGGCACCGTCGGGAAGGACTTGTAACTCGGAGTCCAGCGGTTGCTGCGGGTGGCGGCATCCAGCAGCCGCTCCAGATCAAGCTCGAATAGATAGGTTTCCTCCGGAAGATCCTGCTGTTCGGCAACAGCAGGATGGAGCTGGCCGAAGCATCCAAGGGGTCGACCCTCTAGCACCAGCGTGGAGGCTCTGCCGGGATGCAGACGCGGGTCATCACTGAGGCGTCGATCACTCAGCTCGAGATGCAGTGCCTGCATCACCTGGGTGATTAGTCCCCGGGCCTGGTAGTAGTCCAGAGCGGATGGTTTTCCACTGGTGGTCCAGCGTTCGAGCCGTCGCTCGCCACAGATCACCCCACACAGCTGGGCGGTCTGCGTCACGTTGTTCGCCGAGCCGCTGTACGTGTTGCCGATTTCGAACACTGCACAGCCCGGCTGTGACGCCTTCAGGTTGCGGACGCAGATCTGCAGATGTTCTTCCCA
>JBGKDR010000206.1:0-2440 GCA_042954225.1 Parasynechococcus sp. | reverse complement strand
CCTTA
Organism: Parasynechococcus sp.; assembly: GCA_042954225.1. GTDB lineage: Bacteria > Cyanobacteriota > Cyanobacteriia > PCC-6307 > Cyanobiaceae > Parasynechococcus. The sequence continues at coordinate 2,435 of JBGKDR010000206.1, read as the reverse complement.
TGTCGATGTGGGTTTGCTCCGGCGCACGTTGTTTCTGGTGAAGCGGGTGTTTCCGCTTCGCCAGCGGCCGAGACCCCTGCATCCCGATCGCACCTGCCTGAACTACAGCATTGGCCGTTGTCCAGGGGTCTGTCAGGAAAAGATCAGTTCGGAGGATTACCACCGCACGCTGCGCAAGGTGGCGATGGTGTTCCAGGGCCGCAGCGACGAGTTGCAGCACCTGCTTGAGGAGCAGATGCAGCGCTACGCCGAGCGGCTGGATTACGAGTCAGCAGCCCGCGTGCGTGATCAATTGCAGGGCCTTGATCAGCTCACCGCTGATCAGAAGATGACCCTTCCGGATTCGTCGGTGAGTCGTGACGTCCTCGCCATGGCCTGCGACGACCGCGTTGCTGCCGTGCAGCTCTTCCAGATGCGGGCCGGAAAACTGGTCGGCCGTCTCGGCTACACCGCCGATGCCTCCGGTCTCGAGCCGGGTCTGATCCTTCAACGGGTGATTGAAGAGCACTACAGCCAGGTGGATTCCGTGGAGGTGCCCCCGGAACTCCTGGTGCAACACCCCCTGCCGCAGCAGGCGTTGATGGAGGAGTGGCTGGGGGAGCAGCGCGAGCGTCGCGTTCAGATCCATTGCCCCCAGCGACGTCAGAAAGCGGATCTGATCGAACTGGTGCAGCGCAATGCCGAGTTCGAATTGCTCCGGGCCAAACAGGGGCAGGAGCAGCAGGCCCTGGCGACGGAGGATCTCGCACAGCTTCTGGAATTGCCGACGCCTCCACGGCGGATCGAGGGCTATGACATCAGCCACATCCAGGGCAGCGATGCTGTCGCCTCCCAGGTCGTGTTCATCGACGGCCTTCCCGCTAAGCAGCACTACCGCAAATACAAAATTCGCAGCAGCAGCATCCGAGCAGGCCATAGCGATGACTTCATGGCCATGGCCGAGATCATGCGGCGACGGTTCCGCCGCTGGGCCCGGGCCAAGGCCGAGGGTGCCGACCTGGGTGCACTGCGCCATCGCGGCGGCAGTGCTCTGCAGACCGATGGTCTCAACGACTGGCCCGATGTGGTGATGATCGACGGGGGCAAAGGCCAGCTCTCCGCGGTGATGGAAGCCCTGCGGGAATTGGATCTGCATGAGGATCTCAACGTCTGTTCCCTGGCCAAGCAGCGTGAGGAGGTGTTCCTCCCAGGCGAATCCCAACCTCTCGACAGCGAGCCTGATCAGTTAGGCGTTGCCCTGTTGCGTCGCCTCAGGGATGAAGCCCACCGCTTTGCTGTCACCTTCCATCGACAGCAGCGCGGCGAACGAATGAAGCGTTCCCGTCTCTCTGACATCCCTGGCGTCGGTCCCAAACGTGTCAAGGACTTACTGGCTCACTTCCACTCCATTGATGCGATCCAGCTGGCGTCGGTCGACACCCTGAGCAAGGCCCCCGGCGTCGGCCCCGCCATGGCGAAGGAGATCCATGACTTCTTCCATCCGACAGAGGACAGCGAACCGGAACCCGTGCAGGCGTCCTGACCGTCGCAGCAGCCTTGGAGAACCAGCAGAGTGGGGGCACCAACCGGAAGGACATGCGCCGTTTCCTGCTGACAGTCGCTGTCCTGATCGGTCTCAGCTTCACGCCGATGGCCCATGCCTCCCCAGGGCTCTGCACGGGCCCTGTCTGCGCGGATGGCATCACCCGCAGTGCCAAGAACCATTGGCAGCTTGTGCTGCGCCTCAATGATCAGCAGGGGCATCGCGAAAAAGTGATCATGGATTGCCGTGCAGGGGTTCTGAGTCCCCAGGCCGGTCAAGTGGAGCGGGGGTATGCCACGGCGATCGGTCGACGTGCCTGCCGTCTGGCGGGTGAGGCCAGCTGAGGGCGAGCCATGCACATCACGCTGATCTTTCCCCATCAGCTCTTCGCGGACCATCCCGCGCTGCAGCCTGGACGCCCTGTCGTTTTGCTCGAGGATCCACTTCTCTTCGGCACGGATCCCCGATGGCCGTTGCGGGTTCATCTCCAGCGTCTGTTGCTCCATCGCGCCTCGATCACGGCCTACGTGAAGCGGTTGCGCGATCAGGGATTTGAGGTCCGTCATCGCCCGCACCACCTCGCCGCCACCACGGAAGAGCATCTCCTTCAGCTCTGGCAGGACGGTGTGCGCAGCTTCCATCTCGCAGACCCGGTGGATGATCTGCTCGAAAAGCGGCTGAGAACGTTCTGCCTTGAGCGCCAGTGCGGGCTGGAGCTGCTGCCAACACCGATGCTGCTGACCCCGGAGGAGGTTGTGTCCGATTTTTTTGCTTCCGGCAAAAAAATCTTGATGGGTCGCTTCTATGAGATGCAACGCCGGCGGATGAACCTGCTGGTTGACGCCGATGGCGCGCCGGTCGGCGGTCGATGGAGTTTTGACGCCGACAACCGCAAAAAACTGCCCAAGGCGAT
>JBGKDR010000205.1:0-2015 GCA_042954225.1 Parasynechococcus sp. | reverse complement strand
CTGACGGGCTGCTTCGTGCTGGTCCATGTGCTGCTTTTTGCGTTCCACAGCCTCCTGATCCAGCTGTTGGCGACGCTGCAGACCTTCCTGCTCAAGCTGTTGCCGGCGTGCGGCGTATTGCTGCTCGAGTTTGGCCAGCTTGCCCTGAACCTCCTGCTCCAGGGTCGCGCCCTGCTGACGGGTGGTCTGCAGCAGTTGCTCGCATTGCTGGCGGGTCTGTTCCCGCAACTCGTTGACCTGGCGTTCCGCTTCCTGGCGGATCGCGGCGTTGTTCACCAGCTGGTCGCGTTGCCGCTTGGCCTGCTGCACGATTTCATCGGCCTGCTGCCGCGCGGTGGTGATGAACGATTCCCGTTGTTTCAGCAGCTGAGACGCACTCTCAAACTCCTGAGGCAGAACCTCACGGACGGCATCAAGCACCTCGACCGCATCCCCTTCGTTCACCAGTCGTCCGCCTGTGAACGGAACACGACTGCCGTCAAGAATGATCTCTTCGAGTTGATCCAGCTGGTCCAGCACTGTCAACCGAATGTCACTCATGGCGATGCGGTGGGAAAGCCGAATTAAAGAGCCTGATCAGGTCCTTGGCCACCTCAGTCGGAACCATGTGGTCAATGGATCCGCCGAATCGGGCCACTTCCTTGACGACGGAACTGCTGAGGAAGCTGTGTCGTGCCGATGTGGCCAGGAAGACGGTTTCCAGCTGGTCCGCAAGGGATCGGTTGGTATGGGCGATCTGCAACTCGTATTCGAAATCACTCATGGCGCGGAGTCCACGCAGGATCAAATCGGCTTGATGGGTCACCGCGCAGTTGACGGTGAGCCCGTCAAAACTGATCACTTCGATGCCGTTGAGGTGGCGCGTCGATGCGGCGATCTGGCTAATGCGTTCCTCGACGCTGAAAGCCGGCTGCTTGCTGGGATTCGACAGCACCGCCACGATCACCTCGCCGAACAGAGCATTGGCCCGTTCGATCAAATCCAGATGACCGTTGGTCAATGGATCGAAACTGCCTGGGTAAAGGGCCCGCATGGCCGGCAACGCGCGTCTGCTGATCCTATGAATGCCCATTGCTGCCTAGATTCTGGGCAGATCCAAGGTTCTGATGCCCCTCGACGCTGACGCCAAGAAAGTCTTGCTGCGCAAGATTCCCCACGGACTCTTCATCTGTGGCGTCCGCGACGGCGATGACGTCAATGGCTTCACCGCGAGCTGGGTGACCCAGGGCTCCTTTGAACCACCTCTGGTTGTGATGGGCGTGCGTGCTGACAGTGCCAGCCACGCCATCATCGAATCCACCAAGCAGTTTTCCCTGAATGTCCTGCGGGCTGATCAGAAGGACCTGGCGGCCGTGTTCTTCAAGCCTCAGAAAGCGATGGGCGGTCGCTTTGATGCCGCACCGTTCACCGAGGGTGAACTGGGATTGCCGCTGCTGAATGACGCCATCGGTGGTGTTGAGTGTGCGCTGATCGGTCAGATCCAGCACGGTGACCACACCGTCTTCGTGGGTGAGGTCAAGACAGCGCGGCTGATTGCTGACGGCGAGGCTCTCAATCTGGCCAGCACCGGTTGGAACTACGGCGGCTGATCAGCCCGGACGCCTGTGTCGTTGACCCCTTTGCTGCTCGAGCCCGAACGCCTCGAGCAGCGCCTCAAGGAGATCCCGCTTGAGCCCGGTTGCTATCTGATGCGCGACGGGGAGGATCAGATCCTCTATGTCGGCAAATCCAAAGCTCTCCGCAGCCGGGTTCGCAGCTATTTCCGAAGCCGGCACGATCTCTCCCCGCGGATCCGGTTGATGACCCGCCAGGTCTGCGAGATCGAGTTCATCGTCACCGACAGCGAAGCCGAGGCGCTGACGCTGGAAGCCAATCTGATCAAGAACCACCAGCCGCACTTCAATGTGCTGCTGAAGGATGACAAGAAATATCCCTACCTCTGCATCACCTGGAGCGAGGCCTACCCGCGGATCTTCATCACTCGTCGGCGACGCTTTCGCAGTCCTCTGGACCGT
>JBGKDR010000204.1:0-2942 GCA_042954225.1 Parasynechococcus sp. | reverse complement strand
CCGAGGATGTAAGCGGCGTACCAGCCACTCCAGCGTTCGTCGCGAACGCCATTCAGGGCATTGCTTTCGTAGTCATGGTGGGCCTGACTGGCCTGATCGATCGCGTCCTTGAGTTGATCAGGTTGAGGCTTGGATGCTGCTGAGGGCATTCCTCTGGACTGGCAGGTTGTCCATCCTTGCTAGCCGCTTTCGATCGAATCAAGCTTGTTATCGGAATCTCGACCTGCATTCCAGGGGCTATCACCCCCCTGTAAGGACTTGGGGATGATGGCCTCTTCGGCTGAGCTACCTAGGTCCTGCCCTTGCCGATCCTGAAATGATCAACCCTTGGCACTGTCTTCGCTCAGGACAGCGCATTCGGGTAGGCGTGGGCAAGTCCCCAGACCACCAAGGCGACAACACTGGCTGAAATCACGGCTGTCCAGGCCGCCAGATCCGACGATTTGCTGGTGCCCTGAAGAATCTGGAGAAGGCGTGCCATCGGTTTTGGATCGAAGGAGTGCAATCCCTCTGTGTTGACTTATCTCACCGGTGAAACGCCAGTGATGTTGCGTATCCCTCACTCATCATGGATGGGATGGCCATGCGTGTCTGGCCAGATCGCTTGACAGGAGGGATCCCGCTCCAAAGCTGCTTCTTTCGCCTTGATCGCCTCCGCCTGACCCAAGTGGTGCGCACTGATCAGTTGCATCAACCGAGTCATCGCTTGGCGACCCTGGTCTTTGTCCAACCAGCCGAGTCCGACGTAGGTGCAGGTGGCATTCAGCCAACCCTTCGCTTCGCCACGCAGAGTGAGATCAAGTTCCTCCATCGCAGGCAATGCGAAGGCCACAGGGCTCTGAAACAACGACATCAAGGCAGTTGATGCAATCCAGAGACAGATGACTCTGGGTCGTCCTTGGCCAATCAGTCCCATGCGCTCAGTCAGTCGTTTGGTCTGTTGACGACACTGGGATCCCGGATTGAGAGGTGTGGATGGAGATCTCCTGGCTGGCTTGGGACTCTCCAGGTCGATCCCGAGTTTGATCGTGCGGTGGTGCCTTGGATTGAGCGAGACACGCCTCAAGGCGCTGGAGTTCCGCTTCGCGGATCAGGGATGGAGTGTCCAAAAGATTCTGTTCAGTCCGATGGCAACCCAGTGGCAGCGCTTTCGGGTGAGCGCTCACACCTTAAGGAGTGCTGTGCCGTCTGCAATAGGTCATATGACTGACCCCTGACCTGACAGCTCCAATCAGTAAAAAACCCCGCCGAAGGCAGGGTTTCCGACAACGCACCAGCGTGTGACCTTGTTTCCACTTGGTGAGTTATCTCCTCACCCACCCAAGCTAGCCCCGCTGGGGCCAGCCTGACAGTGTTTCAGTCGCTGGACTGGCTAGGCCGGTGCCCAACAGCATCCCGTCATGATGAGCGGGCTGTCGCTCAGGCCACTTCGATGTCTCTGCTCCTCGGCGCTGGACTATTGATCAGTTTGCTTTGGCTGACCCAGGTGTTGGTGCGACGCGGAATGGATGATGGCTCATTACCTGAGGAGACCGACTGAGGTTCACGCGACTGAGGCTGTTCTCCAGATCACGATCGGGTTTGACCTGAATGCTATTGATCATGCGCAAGCTTGATGTTTATGAATCACCTGGCGCTGTGAACCATTGATCTTTGTTTGTTAGAGGTTTGTTTTGGTCTCTCCCAAAAATTGGTTGAACTGTCTATTGTCGTTTGACTAATACGTTCAGTTCCGTGTCAATTTCAGCTCAGATGCAGTCCAGGCTCGATCGTATCGAGGCACTCATCAACGAAGGTCATACTCTGGAAAAGAAGTGGGGTTACTACCCTGATTTAAAATCGTCCTCCGGTAAGTCTGTCAATATTTTCGGACCTCTCTTCCGTTTCTCTGGTCCTGCTGGATTTTCCTGGATTGCATTTTTCTTCCCCTGGGTTGTCTGTGCGCAGATTAGGGAGTGGTCGTATTTTTACTTTGTTTGCGCTGTTTCGCTCTTTGCGACAGCCGCAAACATTGCTTTTGACACGTCCAGTGGCATTACATTTCTCACGTCTTTTTGCTATGCCAATATGTTCCCCTATCTCCGTTACTTGGCTAAAAAGCGAGATGTTCAGGAAATCTCCAAAGGGTCGTCGATCTTGATTGGCTTTTCTCTGGGGGTCCTGGCTCTCGTTCCAAGTTTTATTCTGGCTGCCGTCTCTGCTGTCTTTGTGTCGTATTGACCGAAAGATTCATTGAATCGTCGGCGTTTGTTTGAGTACCACCCTGTCGCCGTTGTCTGCAAAAAAATAGCCAGGACTTGTGTCCTGGCCGGTGATGGGGAACCTTTTAAGTATCGCATGCTACAGGTGCTTTGTGGTGTTGAGAACCATTCCTGTCAAGCTCTGTATCGGGTGGCCGGTCACTGGTCGGTTTGTTAAGCATTTGTCCCTGTGGAAAACAGCGTCCTCCTGCTGTTTTTTGCACAAGGTGGTGGATTTCTCTTGGTCAAGCCCAACCTCGTGGAAAAACCGTCTCACATTCGTGGAATAAAGGATGGTCAAAGCCGGATGACTCGAATAATCTTGGTGAGCGCCGGTGATGGGGATCTCGGTCGCATCATTGAAAACCGCCCTGAAGGGGCGGTTTTTGAGTATTGACCGAGACATGAACACTTGATATCAACATCATGGTGCGGGTCAGAGGACAATGTTTTGTTGTCTCGTGAAGTGATTGTTGTCCAATATCACCCATAAGAAAGACCCAGTTTTTGGCTGGGTCTTATCTGTTCTTGGGAACGGAGAGGGTGGGATTCGAACCCACGGATGCTTTCACATCGCTGGTTTTCAAGACCAGAGCCATCAACCACTCGACCACCTCTCCAGGCGGAAGACTTGTTTTTCCAAGTCGCCCATATTTTATAGGTTCGGCTGCGCTGCGTCTTGGCCATTGCGGAGCCAAAGCA
>JBGKDR010000203.1:0-1461 GCA_042954225.1 Parasynechococcus sp. | reverse complement strand
AGAGAGCAATAGCTTTGCGTTGCAGATTCATGGTTTTCACACGCTCAGTAACAATTTAATCAGTTTTCCACTCAACGTCAGCACCTAAGCCAGCTCATTCGTTTTTTTACTCGATTCGTACCAACGCCTCTTCAGTCTGGTCAGCGTTTCAACAACAACCGCCTGATCACCCGCTGGGCGATATCCCCGTATCCCATTGAGCCGGAAAGGATCTGGGCGATTCGCTGGGGTGCTGTCGGCCGTTTGATGCCCAACTGATAGCCCACCCCCGGAAATCGGTAGAACACCTGGGCGATCCGTTTCCCCCAGGCCATCGAGTCGCCCCAGCGCGTGCGCATCGCCGCGCTGTAGTCCTTGAGGTCCGCTTGCTCGCCCTTGAGCCAGCGGTCCAGATGCTGCGCCGCCTCACAACCACTCATCAGTGCCGGCCGCAGCCCCTCAGCGAGAAACGGATCACAGAGGGACGCTGCATCACCGACAACGACGATGCCGTCGCCATCGAGGCGGTGGTGGCCGTTCCAGACCCGCAGTTGGCCCCGTTGTCTGACGCCAGCATCGGCGGAAAAACCAAGGTCCGGCAGCAATTGCGCCAGCACCTCGTCCGGGTCGGCATCCTGCTTGCCGATGAAGCTGCCGACGCCGATGTTCACCCCACCTGCGATGGGAAACGCCCAGGCAAAGCCCTGCTTCACCAGGCCGAATTCAAAGCGGGTGCTGCCATCGGCCAGGGAGCCTTGCCCCTCCAGACGCACCGACATCGTGGTGGCGGTCTGCACCTGCTTCGGGCCCAGACCAAAGCGCTGGGGCCAGGGTGAGTTGGATCCATCGGCAATGACCACAGCTCTGGCCTGCCATCGGCGACCATCCGCTGCCTGCACGCACCAGAGCGCGCCATCGCGGCTGATCGCGGTGACCTCGGCCCCAGGCACGTGGGCAGCGCCTGACTGCACGGCCTGTTCCACCAGCAGTTGATCCAGCTGCTCCCGCCGCACAATCCAGAACGGTGCTTCGCCTGGCAGCTCCGCCACCACCGCATCCTCCAGACACCAGCTGAAGTCCACGCGGCGAATCACCTGCTCCACCGCTGGATCCAACGCGAATGGGAACCACTGCTGGACTGAGGCGGCCATGCCACCGCCACAGGGCTTGATCCGCGGTTCGCTGTCGCGTTCCAGCAGGGTCACGGCATGACCCGCTGCGGCGAGATGAAAGGCTGCGGCCGCACCAGCGGCCCCAGCCCCAATGATCAGAACATCAACGGATGAGTCGACAGCTGCGCTCACACCTTGAGGATGTCGGCTTCCTTATCGGCGAGGTGCTTCTCGAGTTCGGCGATGAATTTGTCGAGGGTCTTCTGCACCACGTCCTGTTCGTCGCGGCTTTGATCCTCAGAAAAGTCCCCGTCTTTCTCCTGCTTCTTGATCTTGTCGATCGCGTCGCGTCGCAGGTTGCGCAGGGCCA